>CAYMDD010000299.1:608-2427 GCA_964389045.1 uncultured Rickettsiales bacterium | reverse complement strand
ACCTACACCATCATTCTTTATGCGTTCGACACGCTACTCAGCAACATCCCCGACCTGGCGCGGCAGCTTTCCGGCCCGAAATACGCCCCCATGCTGGGCGGCGGCAGCGGCTTAGGAGCCGTGAACTTCCCCGGCGCGCAGACCGGGCGCGCCGCGCAGCAAGGCTTCACGCGGGGCTTCAACGAGACGCCGGGCAATTTATTCAAGAAAATCGGCGGCGGCACCGGAAAAAGCATTTCCACCATCGAAGATTTTATCGGTTACGCGCGCAAGGGCAAAACAAGTGGCGCGGCGCAAGGCGGCTGGCTGGCGGATGCGCGCAAAAGCGCGATGCAGGGGGTGCGGAAGAAGTAGCATGATCCCTTAAAGCAGGTTTTGGATGCGTTCTTATGCCTAGCAATTGCTTTTATTAATAATTTATTTATGTTAAACTAATGAGTTGTTAAGTTGAATTCCCTAAAATCACCCCCATTACACTGAATATTACCGACGTAGAAACGCGTGAGCAAAAAGAAGCCCCCCAAACCTGAGTTGAGCAGCTGGTACCGCGACCGTTACCAGTACATGGTGGTGCAGCGGAAAATCCTGCTGTTCATCACCTTCGCCTCGCTGGGCTGTACTCTGTTTTCCGTGCTGGTGCTGCTGCGGCTGATCCCGCTCAAAACAATCGAGCCGTACGTGATTCAGGTGGACCAGAAAACCGGCATCACGCAAACGGTGGAACCCAGCGCTTTCAGGGCGCTCACCGCCAACGAGTCGGTGAACAATTATTTCATCGTGCAGTACATACGCGCCCGCGAAGGCTATGCATCGGCGGACGTGGTGCGCAACTACAATCTCGTCCGCCTGATGTCCGGCGGCAAGGTGTGGGCGGGATTCCAATCCGACGCCGATGCCAACAACCCCAAAAGCAACGTGGCGCGCCTGGGCAGCTCCGGCCTGCGCCAGGTCAGGTTCAAATCCATTACTTACTTAAGCAAGCAAGTGGTGCAGGCGCGTGTGCTGATCGAGGAGAGGTCGGGCGGTTCGGGCGATTTCCGGCAACAGCACAAGATCATCCTGCTTGCGTTCGAATATACGCGCATGAAACTCAACAATGAGGAGCGCTATATCAATCCGCTGGGATTCCGTGTGACCGATTACCGTGTAGATGAGGACTTGTTACAGCAATGAAACACAACTCTTTCCTATCCTTTTTCTTAGGCCTGGCCGTATTTTGCGCCCCTATCGCTTCGTATGCGGACAACGAGCGCATCCGCGAGCTGCGCTATGACCCGAACGATATTTACACCATCCATACGCTCTATGGATACCAAACCAACATCGAATTTTCGCGGACGGAGGAAATCGAGACCATCTCAGTCGGCGACCGCAGCCTGTGGCAGCTTATCCCCTCCGGTCACCGTCTATTCATCCGCCCGATGGATGAGAATGTCGACACCAACATGACAGTGATTTCCAACAAGCGCTCCTACCAGTTCGATTTAAAGGCAGGGAAGGGCAGTCCCGCCGATAATCCCCAGCTGATGTACGTGGTGCGCTTCACCTACCCCGCCCCTGCGCCCGCCGCATCTCTCGCGCCGGCGATGGCCGCGCCCACCCTGCCGGTTGCGGGGACGCCCGCCGCGCTTGAGCCTGTACATTTGCCGGAAGCTCAGGCGGCCCCGGACTATGTTGCGCCCGAACCGGCGACATTGCCGCAGGCCGGCACTACGCCGCCGCCTGCGGAGCTGAAGCTCAACTACCTCTATACCTACTCCGGCCCGGACGCGCTGGCCCCGGCGCAGGTTTACGATGACGGGTATTCCACCTTCATCCG
>CAYMDD010000299.1:0-598 GCA_964389045.1 uncultured Rickettsiales bacterium | reverse complement strand
CTTCCACGATATGACGGAACAGCCGCCGCCGAAGATTTACGTAGTAGAGGCAAGCGACCGGCAGCTGCAAGTGCCATTTACACTCAGAAACGGTTTCATGGTCATCGACACGGTGGCCTCGAAAATCGCCGTCACCCGCAGCGACGAAACCGTACTGCTTTATAACGAGGTGCTTGCAGGGAGCAGGCCATGAGCGACGACGCAAACCCGCAAGATCCCCAGGATCCGCAGAACCCCCATCCCGGCACGGAAGACCTTGCCGCCGGTTATCAGCCGTACCCGCCGCAGAATGAACAGGAGGAAGCGGACGCGGAAGAAGAGCTGTTGCGCCGCAAGCGTACTCCCGCCGTGTCCGCGGGTAAGGGCAAGCTGATCATCTTTGCCGCCATCTTGGCGGTCTTGATCGGCTGGATCATCAGCACGATGGTCGGGGGAGACGAAAAAACCGCGCCAAAGGCAGGATCGACGGCAGCCAATCCGCGCGAAAGCACAGTCGCGCCGCCGCCTGCGCCGCCGCCGCCGCCAGCCTGCATGCCCGCGCCGCCTCCGCCCCCCCCGCCCCCCCCGCCACCCCCGCCGCCACCGCCCCCTCCCCCGC
>CAYMDD010000298.1:0-2449 GCA_964389045.1 uncultured Rickettsiales bacterium | reverse complement strand
GATAAACCCCCGGCTTCCCGCCTGCGCGGCGGCCGGCAGGGCGCCTGCCCTGGCGAAAGCCATCCGTGCCGTGCTCAAAGACGCCATTGCCTCTGGCGGGTCGAGCCTGCGGGATTTTGTGGCAATCGGCGGGGAGACGGGATATTTCCAGCACCGCTTCGACGTTTACGGGCGGGCGGGTAAGGAGTGCAGGCGGTGCGGCCAGGCCGTCCAGCGCATCACTCAGGGCGGGCGCTCGACGTTTTTCTGCTCTAACTGCCAGAAATGACAGCAAAATAATTCTTTGCCAAATCCCTTGACGGCCTGTGGATAACCTTGTAGCTTGACCAGCCCAACGACGAAATACGAACGGCATAGTTTATGGCTCACCACAAATCCGCACAGAAGCGCATCCGCCAGACCGAGCGGCGCACGGCAGTCAACCGCGCGCGCAAAATCCGCATTAAAAGCTACTTGAAGCGCGTCGAGCTGGCCATCGCCTCCGGCGATCAGGCCGCGGCGAAAGAAGCGCTCCGCATCGCCCAGCCGGAGCTGATGCGCGGCGTGTCCAGGGGCGTCTACCGCAAGGAAACCGCTTCGCGCCGGTTGAGCCGGATGTCCGCCCGCATCAAGTCCCTCGCCGCTTAAAAAGCAATTTATTTCTTCTACTTCATTCTAAAACGCCGGGTTCCCGGCGAACGCATCGTTACGCCTAAAAAGTACCACACCATAAGGAGATACTTCTATGCAGGCAGCGTGTCCGGCTACTTCCGCATCCAGCGCGGATGCCATCGCGCGGCTGAAGGCATCCGCCAGGCGTGCCGCGCCTGCGGAGTATGCCGGGGATGTCAGCCCGCAAGATGCATGGGATTATCTGCGCACCTATCCCGCGTTGCTGGTGGACGTACGCACCCATCCCGAATGGCTGTTCGTGGGCATGCCCGATTTGCACACAACGTCAAGCAGGCTTGCAGCCATCTCCTGGAAAACCTATCCGCAGTTTGCGCCCAACCCGCAGTTCCTGGAAAGCCTTGCCCGCGAGCAGCCGGAGAAGGAATTGCCGCTGTTCTTCCTCTGCCGCTCCGGTGGGCGGTCGCTCGATGCGGCGGTGGCTGCCACGCATGCCGGCTATACGCAAGCATTTAACGTGGCAGGCGGCTTCGAGGGCGAGCCGGACGCACGCGGGCACCGGGGCATGCACGAAGGATGGAAAGCGGCGGGGCTGCCGTGGAAGCAGGGATAAAGGGCGATATGCAGATGAGCGCGGCGGTACTGGAGGCGAGTGCGGAGGCTCCGTTCGGCGGGGTGCTGGAGGAGTTGAAAAGCCATTTCGGCGACGCGGTGTACCGCAGCTGGCTGAAGCCGATGCAGTATGTGGGGCGCGAGGGCGGGCGGGTGAAGCTCTCCGTGCCGACGCGGTTCATGCGCGAGTGGATCGCCTCGCATTATTTGAGCGATTTGCGCCGCCTGTGGAAACTGCGCGAGCCGGGCGTGGAAGAGGTGGAACTGGTGGTACAGGCCGGCGTATCGGCTGGCGCGCGCGCGGAGGCGGAAACCCGTCAGGCAGCCCAGACGCTGCAACCGCACGCGGAACCCGCCGCGTCTTCCGCTTCCGCAGAAGCCGTTGATATGCAGATGAGCGCGAGCCTGGACCCGCGCTATACATTTGAGAATTTCGTGGTGGGCAAGCCCAACGAGCTGGCGCACGCCGCCGCGCGCAGAGTGGCGGAGACGGAGACGCTGCTGCCGGGGTGCAATCCCCTGTTTCTTTACGGCGGGGTAGGATTGGGCAAGACGCATCTGATGCACGCCATCGCCTGGCATATCCGCAAGACCAACCCGAACCGGCGGGTGATCTACCTTTCGGCGGAGAAGTTCATGTACCAGTTCATCCGCGCGCTGCGCTTCAAGGAGGCGCTGGCGTTCAAAGAGCATTTCCGCTCGGTGGACGTGCTGATGATTGACGACGTGCAGTTCATCGCCGGCAAGGATTCGACGCAGGAAGAATTTTTCCATACCTTCAACGCGCTTGTAGACCAGAACAAGCAGCTGGTGATATCCGGCGACCGCAGCCCCTCCGATCTGGAAGGCATGGAGGAGCGCGTGCGCTCGCGGCTGGGATGGGGGCTGGTAGCCGATATCCATTCCACCAGCTATGAGCTGCGCTTAGGGATTCTTCAGTCCAAGATCGAGCACATGCCAGAGGGGCAGATCCCGCCGAAGGTGATCGAATTCCTCGCCCACCGTATCACCTCCAACGTGCGCGAGTTGGAAGGCGCGCTGAACTGTCTGCAGACGTTCGGCGAAATGACCCGCCGGCCCGTCACGGTCGCCGCCGCACGCGAAGTCCTCTGCGATCTGGAACAGGACTGCAAACGCATGATCCAGCTGGCCGACGTCGAACAGGCGGTCTGCCGGCTGTTCGGCCTGACGGGACGCGAACTGAAGTCCGAACGGCGGACTCGTACCA
>CAYMDD010000297.1:1954-2450 GCA_964389045.1 uncultured Rickettsiales bacterium | reverse complement strand
TCTTTAAGCATCAGCTCGTTATCGGGCGCTTCCTGCCGCGCGCTTGCGCCGCGCCTGTCTAGCAGCTGCACCAGCGTGTAGCCTTCCGGCGTCCTGATCGGGTCGGTGACGCTGCCGTTTTTCTTCAGCCCAGCCAGCGCCTGCGCCACGCCCGGCTCCAGCTGCGAAGGCGCGATCCAGAACGGCTCCACCGCCCCCGTGCTTCCTAAGCCTTGCGCCACGGCTGCAAACGATGTCCCTTTGCGGATCTCCGCCGCCAGCTTCTCTGCCAGCGCCCTGACCTGCGCTTCCTGCTCCGGCGTTTCCACGGCTAGGTTGAGCACGCTGATATAGGCTTCGCCGCCCACGCTTTCGGCATCGTTTTTTTGCATCCGCGCGCGGTCTACCTCTTCTTCCGACACGCGCACCTGCGGCCTGATTTTCCTGGCCATCACCCCGTTCCACGACAGCTGCGCCTCCACCTGGCGGCGGAAGGTGGCCTCCGGCACGCCGTACC
>CAYMDD010000297.1:0-1944 GCA_964389045.1 uncultured Rickettsiales bacterium | reverse complement strand
TACCCGCGCAAATGCTGCGACAAGCCTCCCGGCGGCAGGCCACGCTGCTTCTCGATCGCGCCGATGGCCTGCGCCACCTCCACGGAGGTGACGTTGATGTTCTCTTTTTTCGCCTGCTGGATCTGCAAGCTTTCGTCCACTAATTGACGGAGTACCTGGTTCTTAAGCTTCGCCCGCGTTTCGGGCGAGTCTTCGATGCCAGTGGTGACCAGCAGGAACTGCATGCGGCTGTCCAGATCGGCGGAGGTGATGACCTCATCGTTGACAATCGCCGCGATTTCCAGGTTTTGCGGCGCGGACGCAGCCGTTCCCGCCGCCGGCAACGCGGAAAAAACAAGCATGGAACATAAGCGGAAGGTGCGATGGAGGCGCATAGGCGGCGATATATAAACGATTCCCCCGCACGCCGCAAGAAAACGTCTCCAACAAAAAGTATGATTTTTTACTATAAATATCAGTTGCTAAAACTTAATGCAGGAAATATAGTTTGATTATATCAAAAAGATATTTTCTTTCAATCAAATTGATAATTTAAAACTGTATTATAGATTATGATTTATCAACAGCCGGACTTAAGCGAAGTTGACTTTCAAGTCCTTGCACTCATTGAAGATCAGCGAAAACGGATGCGTTCCTACACGGAAAACGCACCGCGCAGATGGTACGGCAGTTTACGAAAAAACACGTTCGCAAAAGCGATTCAAGGGTCAAACAGCATCGAGGGATATAACGCGACAATCGATGAAGCGGTTGCTGCGATTGACGACGAAACCCCTATCGATGGAAGGACGGAAACGTGGTTTGCCATCAAAGGCTATAGAGACGCGCTGACTTATATACTGCAATCATCCAGGGACCAATATTTCGAATTCTCAAAGCAATACCTCAAAAGCCTTCATTTTATGATGATTGGCTTCGATATGACAAAGAATCCAGGGCAATGGCGTCCGTCAGAAATTTATGTAGTCGATAAGAATGGGGAAGCTGTTTATACAGGACCGCCACCGGAAAAGGTAAACGGCTTGGTCGAAGAATTGGTATCCTACCTTAAACAAAAAGAGAAAGATTCCATTATCGTCAAAGCGGCGATGGCTCACCTGAACCTGACCATGATTCATCCTTTCCGTGACGGCAACGGGAGGATGGCGCGCGCGCTTCAAACCTTGGTGCTTGCCCAGGAAGGCATTGTCCATCCGGTGTTCTCCAGCATCGAAGAATGGCTGGGTAAATACACCGATGAATACTATAAAATACTCTCTGAAACCGGAAAGGGCAAATGGAACCCGGCGAATAGCGCTCTCCCGTGGGTTCGCTTTTGCCTTGTGGCGCATTATCAGCAGGCGGCGACGTTGTTGCGCCGGCATGAAGAATACAGCCGACTTTATAAGGAAATCAGCGAGTTGGTCGAAGCCTACCGTTTAAACGAGCGCGTGACTGTGTCTCTGTTCAATGCCGCGCTTGGCTTAAAAATCACTAACCCAAGATATCGCGCGGAAACGGAGGTGAGCGAGTTGATAGCATCGCGTGATTTAAAACTTTTGTGCGAGAAGGGCTTGCTTGAACCTTTCGGAGAGCGCCGCGGGCGTTACTACCGAGCTATGCCGGTATTGAAGGAGCTGCGCAATACTGTAAGGATAAGAAAAAAACTTGAAAATCCTTACACGCTGATAGCTGAACCATTATCCGAGGCGAATACGGCGTTGCCTCAATTGTCTTTATTTAACTCTTTGTCTAGCGAGTAAGCCTTGGCTCCCTCAAGTTTTTTCCTAAACCGGGACAGTTCTTCCGCATCCATTGTCGCCAGTTCCGGCGTTTTTTCTATTATGCAGCCTGTTACATGTCGGCAGTTGTGATTTTTTTTCTTCATAGATTTTGCTTGTAGCGAAATTCTTATAAATTAGAAATCCTCCCCCGCCACGCGGTTGCGCCCGAAGCGCTTGGCGT
>CAYMDD010000296.1:940-2476 GCA_964389045.1 uncultured Rickettsiales bacterium | reverse complement strand
CTTCGTCTTGCTCGGTTGCATCCGCATCTGGGCTAGGTTTGTCCACGCAACCTAAACCTTCTTGTGCGTGCCGTCGCAGAGCGGCGGCTTGCCGGTGTGCTTGCAGCCGCAGAACCAGGCGGTGCCGTCCTTCTCGGCGGTCCAGGAGACGGGGCTGAACGCGCCGCCCTTGTGGCTGCCGTCGCAGAAGGGCTGCTTCTTCGACAGGCCGCAGGCGCACCACCAGTAGGTCTTGCCGGACGTCACCTCGATGCCGAAGGGGGCCTTCTGGGCGATGGTGGGTTGCTGATCGGACATGTGTTTCGCTTTCAGCCTTGCGGCATGCCTTCCGGCAATCAGCCTTGTGGCATTCCTTGCGGAATGACCGTCTTCACCAGCGAGGCATCCAGCGCCTCATACTCATGATACCCGATGGCGGCGTAGAGTTGCGCGCGGGTCTGCATGCGGTCCAGCATCCTCATCGTGCCGCCGGTGTCGCGGATGGTGGCGTAGAGTTCCTCCATCGCCTTGTTGGCGACGCGCATGGGGCTGACCGGCCAGATCACCATGGCGTAGCCGAGTTCCTCGAATTCCTTCGCGGTGAGGAAGGGCGTGCGGCCGAACTCGGTCATGTTGGCCAAGAGCTTCACGCCCGGCAGTCGCTTGGCGAAGTCGGCGAACATCGCGCGGGTGTGCAGCGCTTCCGGAAAAATCGCGTCGGCGCCGGCTTCCAGATACAGCTTGGCGCGCTCCACCGCCGCGTCCATGCCTTCGGAGGCGACGGCGTCGGTGCGGGCGATGACGTAGAGGTGCTTCCGCGCGCGGCGGGCGGCGGCGACCTTGGCGGCCATGTCGCGCGCGTCGGCCAGCTTCTTGTCGTTCAGGTGGCCGCACTTCTTCGGCAGCAGCTGGTCTTCCAGGTGCACCGCGGCGGCGCCGGCTTCCTCGAACACGCGCACCATGTGCATGACGTTCAGCGCCTCGCCGTAGCCGGTGTCGCCATCCACCAGCATCGGCAGGCCCGCGGCCCGGGAAACCTGGCGGATATAGAAAGAAACCTCGTCCACGGTGATCATGCCGAGGTCGGGCAGGCCCATGGTGGCGGACATCGCGGCGCCGGACATGTAGAGCGCGTCGAAGCCGGCCTGCCTGGCGAGCAGCGCGGCGATGCCGGTGTGCGCGCCGGGCAGTTGCAGGATGCCGGGGCGGTCGAGCATGGCGCGGAAGCGCTGGCCGGCGGGGGCGTTGGGGAGGTCGTCGGCGATCACGTAGGGCATGGGGCGGTCCTTGGCGGCATCAATCCGACCCTAGCGCGGACTTCCCGCCGGTTGCAGCCGGCTTGGTTTGCTCGCCGTAAGTGCTTGATGTTGCTTTCGGACAGATCGCGACCAGCGGCGCTGCCCGGCGTGTAACGGGCTACGTGTGCTTGTTGTGCCTTTCGGACAAATCTCCCCCGTGGCCCAAAAGGCGACGGCGGTGGCGGCTTGCGGTAAAGGAACTTTATCGTTTTAGGATGAAGTGCAGCGGGCGGGGCGAGGGCGCCCGCCCGTAACACGG
>CAYMDD010000296.1:0-930 GCA_964389045.1 uncultured Rickettsiales bacterium | reverse complement strand
CAAGCAGCATGCGGCGTCTCCGCGGCGGTTCGAACCGGCGAACGAAGCACGGGAACCGCCAGCGTGTCAAGGAATATATTCTTTGCGCCAGGGACCGATCAGGTGACGGCGGCCGCTTGGCGGACGGCGCTTCGGTTTCGGGGCGGTTATCGGGAGCAGCGGCCGGTAGGGTTTGGTTTACGCTTCGGCGGTATGCTGGTGCCCGGGGGGCGAGTCGCGCATGCCGGAGCTACAGTTCAAGGGCAAGGAATTCGTCTTCAACCACCATCTGACGGTGCCGTACCGGCCGCTGGTGGCGGATGCGCAAAAATCGGTCGGTGCCGGCGACATGGCCGGGAACCTGGTGATCCACGGCGACAATCTGGAAGCGCTGAAGGCGCTGCTACCTGTCTATGCCGGCAAGGTGGACTGCATCTTCATCGATCCGCCCTACAATACCGGCAATGAGGGCTGGGCGTACGACGACGCGGTGAACAGCCCGATGATGCGGGAGTGGTTCCGCAAGACGGTGGACCGCGAGGACTTGCTGCGGCACGATAAGTGGCTGTGCATGATGTGGCCAAGGCTGCGGCTGCTACGGGAGTTGCTGAGCGATCGCGGCAGCCTGTGGATGACGCTGGACGACAATGAGGTGCATCACGCCACAGCGGCGCTGGACGAAATATTCGGCGAAGACCGTCACATTACAACAATCGCATGGGAAAAGCGGTACACTCGAAGCAATAATACGAAAAAATTTTCCTCTCAGAAAGACTACATTCTGGTGTATGCACGTTCAGCCTCCTTCCGGATAGGAAGGGAGGAGCGATCCGAGGAATCTGAAGAGACGTACGAAAACCCGGATAATGATCCAAATGGTCCATGGATTACGGTATCTTACGTCAATCCGGCATTGAAGAAAGATCGGAAAAATCTATGCTACAAAATACG
>CAYMDD010000295.1:432-2478 GCA_964389045.1 uncultured Rickettsiales bacterium | reverse complement strand
CTTGTATTACCCTTTCGCGCTCTTCCAATGCAGTATAGGCGCGGCGGAATGCTGTTTTTTCTGCTTCGCGTACGCCACCGCGTTCAACAATCGGCAGCACGCGCTCCAGATGCGCAGCGGTTTCGCTAAGAGTAGTTTGCACGGTAGTCTGATATTTGAGCAAAGCCTCTGGCGTTTGGACACCATGCCCCGACAGCGGGTCACCGCCTTCGCTCCGGGAATAATATTTAGCCTCCAGCCCGCTACGAAACTGGCGCAATGCGCCTACGCCGTCCCCTGTCTGCTGCTGTTCTTCGCGCAGTAAGCGCTCTTCCGGGGAACGTGCAGCCTCCTGCCGCCTCATTGCCTCTTCCATCCGTTGGGACGCTACGCTTTGAACAACCGTGCCGCCGCTCATGCTTTAACCTTTCCTTGCCACGTGTCTTTTATAAGGCATGCCTATTTCTACTGTTGCAGTATATCGCAACTTCACGGCTTTGCGTGTGAAGATTTGATGACATGCGCAAGGCCAGGTTATTTTTGCTATCTGCATGATTAAAATAAGCTTTTTCTTTTATCGAACGTTGGAATCTCGCGGCATGGAGTTATTACGCTGCACAGGTTCTTTTCCTGCCTTCCCGGCATGGGTTGAATCCTTTAGGCTTAGGCGATGCTCACTGTGTGAAACGCTGTGGTTATGGCTCATAATGTCCCACAAAGTCTCCTTGGGAAAAGTAATATACATTAAAAACAATTGGTTATTTTGAAAATACCGAAGAGGGGACACAGGTGGAGGATTTGGACTGCGGTTTTTTGCCGCAATATCCAGGATGAGGTGCAAGAAAAGCACCGATTTTTTGTCACGTTTGCGCCAATAAATATTGGGGAATTGGCAGCAAACGGAGTTTTTTACCGCAAAAAGACAATATCGAGAATGGCGCTAGTCAGGTGTAGAGCTTCTCCGGCGGCACGCGAGGGGCTTCGATTTCTTTCAAGCCGCTGCCGTCTAGCTTCCGGTAAAAGCATACTCTTCTTCCCGTATGGCAGGCCACCCCATGCTGATCGACCAAGGCCAGCAGGCTGTCTCCGTCGCAATCGAGGCGGAATTCTTTGAACGCCTGCACCTGGCCGGACGTTTCGCCTTTCCGCCATAAGTCATTGCGCGACCTTGAGAAATAGCACATCCTGCCCGTGGCGAGCGTCTCTTTCAGCGCTTCCCGGTTCATCCAGGCCAGCATCAACACTTCGCTCGTATCGTGCTGCTGCGCAATCACCGGCACCAGCCCGTCAGGGTTCCAGGCAATCGCGGCGATCAGCGTGTCTGCGTTCATGGCATCCTCAAAGGTTAAAATCGGCGATGACCGGCACATGGTCGGACGGCTGCGGCCAGTCGCGCGCGCTTTTCAGGGTTTCGCAGGCAATCAGCGTCTCTTGGATATTGGGCGTAAGCCAGATATGGTCAAGCCTGCGCCCGCGGTCGGAGGCGCGCCAGTCGCGGTTCCGGTAGCTCCACCAGCTGTAAAGCTTTTCCGAAGCAGGGGTAAAATGCCTGGCGGCGTCCACCCATTGCAGCCCATCCTGAAGGGCGTTCAAGCGCTCCACCTCCGGCGGCGTATGGCTGATGACGTTCAGCAGCTGCTTGTGCGACCATACGTCGTGCTCCAGCGGCGCGATGTTCAAATCCCCCACCAGGATCATCTTCGCATTTTTGTCGCGCTCACGGGCGAACCATTCGCGCATATCGTCCACATAGTCGAGCTTGAAGCCGTATGCCGGGTTCTGCTCCCGGTCAGGGATATCCCCGCCGGCGGGGACGTAGAAATTATGCAATTCCACCCCACCGGGCAACACCGCCGCGATATGGCGCTTATGCTCGGTCCTGACCATCGGCACGCAGTGCATATCCGACAGCGGCAGGCGCGAGAGAAACGCCACGCCGTTATACCCTTTCTGCCCGCAGATCAGCCGGTGCGTGTAGCCCAAGCCATCGAACGGCGTGTGCGGGAAAAGGCTGTCTTCCACCTTGGTTTCCTGAAGGCAGATGACATCCGGCGCAGCGCTATCCAC
>CAYMDD010000295.1:0-422 GCA_964389045.1 uncultured Rickettsiales bacterium | reverse complement strand
GCAGGCGCAGGCGGACGGAATTGATGTTCCAGGTGGCGATACGTATCATCTTCCGCACTATAGCGGGCGGATGCATAAAAAAAAGCCCGGAAGCGCGTTGAGGCGCCAGCCGGGCAAAAAAAGTCGCAGGACGTTACCATGACGAAAACCGCCATGAACGCGCTATGGAATAACAAGTTCCGTGCCAAATGCTTTATGGTTAGGATTCAATGCTCTACTGAATTTCATCAATGGTTGAATGCCTATTCTTTCAGCAAACCGAAATCCGCCTGCCTAAGAAAAAGGCAAATCGTCGGGCAATTGAAAGCGCTCAATGTTTCCACTACGTTACGGTCATGGATAATCGCGCGAAATCATACGATGTCGCCGTCGCCGGCGGCGGCATGGTGGGGCTTTCGCTGGCGCTGGCGCTGGCGCTAAAC
>CAYMDD010000294.1:0-2484 GCA_964389045.1 uncultured Rickettsiales bacterium | reverse complement strand
GCCATTATGTCCGTGGCGTGCAGATCATACGCATCCGCTGCCGTCACCGTTGCCCGGATGATCGCGCCGGGCAGGTGGCGTTTTTTGCTTTTTACATGCACCACCCCGTCGATTTCCGGCGCGTCGCCCTTGGAGCGCCCGGTGGTGCCGTCTCTCCCCGATTGGTCGATCAGCACGTCGATCGTCGTGCCGATCTTCCGCTCAAGCCGCGCGGCGCTCACCCGCTGCTGCGTCTCCATGAAGCGATGCCAGCGCTCCTCTTTCACCGCTTCCGGCACGGGATTGCCTAGGTCATTGGCGGCAGCGCCCTCCACCGGCTCGTATTTGAAGCAGCCCGAGCGGCCGATCTGCGCGGCTTCCATCCATGCGAGCAGGTGGGTGAAATCCTCTTCCGTCTCGCCCGGAAAGCCGACGATGAAGGTGGAGCGGAGGGTGAGTTCCGGCACGGCCTTGCGCCAGCTGTGGATGCGCTCCAGCACTTTATCTCCCGCCGCCGGGCGGCGCATGTTTTTCAGCACGGCGGGGCTAGAATGCTGAAAAGGAATATCGAGATAGGGGAGGATTTTTTCCTCCGCCATCAGCGGCATCACGCCGTCCACATGCGGGTAGGGGTAGACGTAATGCAGCCGCACCCAGATGCCCAGCTCACTCAGCGCCTCGCAGAGATCGTAGAATTTCGCGCGACGCTGCCGCCCGCGCCATTCGCCGGGAGCGTATCGCGTGTCCACGCCGTAAGCGGAGGTATCCTGCGAGATGACCAGCAGTTCCTTGACGCCGGAAGCGGCAAGCGTCTCCGCTTCTCTCAAGACATCCTCCACCGGCCTGCTCGCCAGGTCGCCGCGGAGGGAAGGGATGATGCAGAACGTGCAGCGGTTGTTGCACCCCTCCGATATTTTAAGGTAGGCATAGTGCCGCGGCGTCAGCCTGATGCCCTGCGGCGGCACCAGGTCGAGGTAAGGGTCGTGCGGCGGCGGGGCGGCCTCGTGCACGGCTTTCACCACGGATTCATACTGGTGCGGGCCGGTGATGGCGAAGACGTGCGGGTGACTCTCGCGGATTTTCTCCGGCGCGGCGCCTAAGCAGCCCGTCACGATGACCTTGCCGCCTTCGTTCATGGCTTCGCCGATGGCGTCCAGCGATTCCTCGCGTGCGCTGTCTAGGAAGCCGCAGGTGTTGACAATCACGACATCCGCGCCCTCATACGTGGGCGAGAAATGATACCCTTCCACTTTCAGCTGGGTCAGGATACGCTCGGAATCGACCAGCGCCTTCGGGCAGCCGAGGCTGACGAAGCCGACGGTGGGGGCGGTGGAGGGTTTGCTTTGCATGCGGCGTTTATAAGGAAAATCGTAAACTTTGCCAATGGAAATGGACATTACGGGGCGGCTTCTCCACCGCGACGGGCTGATGCTGATTCTTAACAAGCCCGCCGGCATTCCGGTGCATCGAGGGCGCGGCGGCGGCGAAAATCTGGAGCAGTATTTCGAGTGTTTATGCTTCGGGTTGCCGAATCCGCCATCGCTCGCGCACCGGCTGGATAAGGATACGAGCGGCTGCCTGGTGCTGGGACGGCACCGCAAAGCCTTACAAAAACTGGGAAAATTGTTCGAGCAGGGAAGGGTGAAAAAGACTTATTGGGCGTTGGTGCGCGGGAATGCGCCGGATTCGGGCAGAATTGAAGCCCCGTTGCGCAAAGCCTCCGCCGATCCCCGCAATTGGCGGATGGAGGTGCAAGAAGGCGGGCAGGAGGCAGTGACGCTCTTTCGCATTTTAGGCCGGTCGGAAGGCATTAGCTGGCTTGAATTGCAGCCCCTTACCGGGCGCACGCACCAGCTGCGCGTGCACCTCGCCCATCTCGGCTGCCCGATCGTCGGCGAACGCATCTACGCCGAGCCGGATGGGGAAATGCTGCACCTGCACGCAAGGGCGGTGGAAGTGCCGATCAGCGCAAGCAAGCCGCCGGTTTATGCGGAAGCGCCGCCGCCCGAGCATATGCTACCGCTGCTGGAGCGCCGTGGGTATAAATAACCGTCATCCCGGCGCAGGCTGGGATCCATTGTTCCACTTGCACAAATGGCAGGAGTGATCCCGGCCTGCGCCGGGATTGACAATCAGTTTTTATACGCTTTCTCCAACTCCTTCACTGCCTGGCGGAGCTTCGGCAGGGTGGCTTTGATTTCGTCTTTCTTGCCGTTTTCGGAAGAGGCGTGCACGATCTGTACCTGCTCATCCAGCGTGTCGATCAGCTTTACGTGCTTTTGGGGATAATGGTCGTCTTCGCGCAGGCGGTCGACGGAGGCTTCGAGCGCGTAGCTCTGCTCATGGATTTTCTCGAGATCGTTTTTCTTGAACGATTCCTCCATCGCATCCAGCGCGCGGTCGATCTGCTTGATGGCGGCTTCAGAAGTTTTGGGCTTCTCGGCTTCGTAGTGCTTCGTGCGCCCGGCATGGTCTTTCTCCTCATGCGCAAGGGCGGGCGAGGAT
>CAYMDD010000293.1:0-2485 GCA_964389045.1 uncultured Rickettsiales bacterium | reverse complement strand
GCCCGCACCACCATCGCCATCAGGTAAATCCACAGCGCCTGCATCAGCGCCGCCACGAATGTACCCACGCTCATCAATAGCAAAATCCCGAGCATCAGCCCGTATGGCCCGCTGAAGAAAATCGCAACCAAAGTCACGAACATCCGGGCTGAGAGCGCTTTGCCGATGGCGTCGTCGAGCGTCTGGAACGGGCCGGTGCTGCCGCCGGTGGCCTGGGTAATCAGCCAGTTGGTGCCGTTATTGAAGAAATGCACCACAAACGCATTGAAATAACCCCAGCTGCCGGGTGCAATCAGCATCATGATGACGCCGAGCTTCACCATGCGGGTGACGAAATCGAGCAGGGTCAATTGCACCATGCCGAGCGTAAAAGCGATACCGTAGAAAATGACGTAAAGCGTCATCGCCACACGCGCCACCTGGTTAAAGGAAAAAGCGTCGGAAGGGTTGTTATTGATTTGCGTAATCGCCTCAAACAACCGCTGGCTTACATTGCTGCCCGTGACAGCCGATGCGCAGGCGCTTCCGTTCGTACTTGTGCCGAACAGCAGGCAGGAGATGTTATTGGAGATGTCGGAAACGATGGTGAGGCCGGTGGGGTATTGGAATGCAGGATCCCACGTGCAGGTGCCGGCGGGGGTTTGGGCATGTACGCTGCTCGCTATCGTAAAGCTGAACGTCAGGCCGATCAGAAAAGCGAGGATTAAGGAATATCGTTTCATCATGCCCCCGATACGGCTGATTTCATTTTACTCAATACTTGCCGGAACTCATTGGCAAACGGCATGCCTTCGAATTCGAGGCCGGTGAATACCTGGGCAATGCCGTCGGCGATGCGCGGGATGCCGGAGAGCAGCGAGAGCATGGCATAAGCGGCAACGAACAGCCCAAGGAAGGCGAGGGTTAAATCCTGCATCTTCTGCACCTGATTCGGCCCGAAATCGGTGGAAGCGAAACTCATGGAACCCATATCCATCGCGCTGGACATGCTGGGATTCATGAAATTCTGCACCGCCTGCGCGCCGCGCTGCTGGCCAAGCGTTGCTTCAAACTGCCGCCAGAGGACAGGGTCGGTCGGCATCTGCCAGCTGAACATGCTGGAGCCGGAGCGCTGGAATGCCCGCAGATCGGGGACGCAGTTGTTGTCAAAGCACCATTGAGGGTTGGGGCAGCCGGGCGAAAACATGCAAATAACCCCGTAAAGCGCTGATTCGATCGCGGGCAGGAATATCGCCAGAAAGGCAAACAGGATTACCGGGTTCAGCATGGCGGCGATCAGCAGATCGAGCCATTTTTTGAAATAGCGCTCGCTGGTGAACTCGAACAGGGCAAGCGGAACCATAATCACCCCGATCATGGTGACGTAGCCGATCAGCACCATCGCGGCGAGGTAACTGTAGACGGCGCGGAAGCCGAAATAAAGCAAAGCGATGATGCCGAGCATGCCCAGCAAGAAACACAGCACACCCGTCAGGCCGGAGGTGATGGACGTATTGACAATCCCCAGCAACCCCTGGTCAATCCGCGTTGCCCCGAAACCGAGAAGCTTGCTGATGTAGAGGTCGAATTCGTTCCAAGGCAGCCAGTTGGCCGGGCGGTTATACGGCGCGCCGGTAAACGCGCGCGACACCATTGAGGTGAAGGTGTCCACAATAGCGTATGGCAGCAGTGTCGGGGCGCCGGTAACTCCGTAAGAGGTGAGGAATGCAGGCAGGTTAAAGGCAAAGAAGAACACCACCGCAAACTTTACGGCAAACACCATCGTCTCTTTAGTCAGTTGCTCCACGCCGAGGGCGATGCGTATGCCGAAGAAAACGGTGGCAAGGAGGAACACGGTGGCAATGGTCGGCCTAAGCGCGTTAACCAGCAGGTTCATCATCGTCAGCACTGCGTTCGACAGCACCGATTGCACGCAATTGACCACTTTGGTAGTAACCTGCCAATTCTGCGCCGATCCGCCGCAGTTGGCAAAATAATTAGGGTTCGACGGGAGCGCCGCAAGTGCGGGCGAAGCAAAGGCGGCAAGGACAAACGCGAACAGGAAAAGCGCACAGATGCTATGCCTCATCTACCCCTCCGCTGGAATTTGTTCATGAAATCACCGGCCATTTTCTGCGGGTTGAAATTGCCGCCCAGATTCGGCACGGAGAGAATGCCGCCGGAGATTTCCGTTCCAAGGTAAGGGATAAAACCGAGCATGGTATAAAAAATATAGGCGATGGCGAGCGCAGTAAAGAAGGCGAGCAGTAAATCCGAGGTATAGTCGGCGAGCGTTTTTCCGCAAAGTCCCGCCAGCCGCCCAAAATCGACAGCTTCGGTGGGCATATCGATGACCATATTGCCTTGTTGCGGTATGCCGGCGTTGGGGTCCCACATGCCAAGCTTGCCGAAGCTGCCCGTTGCGCCCACGCGCGGGCCTACCACCTGCGATGTCATCTGCGACGGGAGATAATTGAACTTCCAGTTCATCGGCGCATTGGTGCCG
>CAYMDD010000292.1:0-2507 GCA_964389045.1 uncultured Rickettsiales bacterium | reverse complement strand
CGCCAGGCCGGGCAACGTCATCGTCATCAGCTTCGGCATGTTGAGCGAGCTGGAAAGCGAGGACGAGCTGGCCTTCTGGCTTGCGCATGAGACGGCGCATCTGGTGCAGGGGCATAACGATTCCAATTTCTTATTTGACTGGCAGAAGCAATCGGTGGCGCGCGTAGGTCTGGCGAGCGGCGCGGAGATGCTGGGGCGCGCTGCTGTTTCCGGCGTGAAGAAGGAACGCCCTGCGGCTGAGGGCAATTTAAGCGAATGGCATACTAAATCGGCGCAGGCGCTGCTGGTGAGCGACGATGTGGTGGCGCCCGCCTGGACACGGGCGAACGAGGATGAGGCCGACAGGCTCGCTTTCGCCTGGATGACCAAGGCGGGCTACAAGCCCGGGCGCGCCATCTGCGCCATGGACCGCCTGCGCGCGTGGGAGGAAGGCGGCGGAAGGAAGAAAAGCAAGACGCTGGAACTGCTGACCTCGGAGACGTCCAAGAAAGCGCTGGAAAGCGCGCAGGAAAAGCTGGTGGGCACGCAGTTCAGCGGCGCGCTGATGGTTCCCTTAAGCGATATGCTGAAGCAAGCCGGCGGCGCGGTGGACAACGCCTACCAGGAGCTTTCGCGCAAGCATTTCGGCGCGGAAGCGCGCGTGAAGACCTTGCAGGAACAATGGGACAAGCTGCCCGAGGAAGGGCCGGGCGGCGGAGCTGCCAATAGCGCCGCCTCCGCCTGCGGCGCGGCCAAGGATGCGTGGACAACCATCAAAACCAAAGGCAGCACCGGCGAGATGTTCGCCCACTTCCGCGAAGCCGCCGAGGCGCGCGCGCTGCTTGCCGAGGGCAGCAGCGCCAAGGCGCTCGCCAAGGCCTCGAAGGCCGCCGCGGGCGCCACCAAATACAATACCTTCCCGCGCGTCGTCCTGGCCAATGCCTATGCCGCGCAAGGAAACAGCGCCAAGGAAATCGGCACGCTCACCTCCACTGCGGAGCAGAGCGCCTCTTCCGCGCTGGTTCCGTACCTCGAACTGGCGGAAGCGCTGGAGCGTAAGGAGCGCTTCTCCGAGGGCATCGGCTGGGCGGAAAAAGGCCGGGCGAATTTCGGCGGCGGCGAGATGCTGCCGGCGCTGATCCGCCTCTACGCCAAAAGCGGCAATGCCGCCAAGGCCAAGGAACTCCTTATCGAGTGCCAAGGCAATTACGCCGCGTTCCAGCCGCAGTGCAGCGAAGCCGCGAGCGAAGGGGTGAGCAAGCTGCCGGTGGAAGACGGATCGGCGGTGCAGCTATTTGCGGCTGCCAACGGCATCGATGCGCAAAGCGCCCAGGCCAGGATGAAGGAGCGGAAAACGCCGCCCGGTCAGGCGAAAAAAGAGACACCGGAAGCGGCAGCCGACCCCGCCGCTTCCACCGGCAACATCTGGAACGATGCGGGTAAGGCGCTCGGCCAGTTCGGCGGCGCGATGACGGGAACATCGCCCGCGCGCTAACCTCAATCAGTTAAAAGGGAAGCTTAAGGAACACGCGAGCGATTCACCGCCGGTGTCTGCGGATACGTTATACGGATTGCCGCTGGCGTTCGACACGCAGACGCCGGCGGCAGGGGCAGCGGGCGTTGCGGCCACCGCCGGATCGGCATAATGGTGCGACCGCGTGCGCGCCAGCACCAGCCCGCTTAAGGGCAAGCCATCGTCTATTTTGGCATCGATCGCTTTTGCGTCAATCGGGGTGATTGCCGCAGCAGATGACCCGGTGTTTCCGCCCCAGTTTTCAATGGAGGTTGGGCCTGCCATGACCTGGTAATAATTCAGGCCGCCTCTATTATACACAACGATGCTGTTGCCCATGCCGTATTTCGCCTGCGGCAGAAGTGTGCGCACCGCCGCTGCATTAGCGGCAACGGTGCAGGTCGCCCCGTTGGCGCTGCCGTCCGCGCCGACGAACGAGCCTTTGATTAAGCCTGCCCTGCCCAAATCGTTCCAGAACAGCACCGTCTCTCCACAGCTGCCGCCCGACGTGCCGGAAGCGCAAACATCGCAGGGTTCAAGACTGCCATCCCCATCGCCGCGGGCAAACGTCCCCGCTCGTGTCACAAACCCGTTCTCGGCGGCCAGCGAAGCAGGCAAGTCCCCTGGAAGGGAGTTGTATTTCAACTGGAAGGTGGTTGTGCCCAGTTGGAACGACTCGATCTGCGCGACCTGCGACCGCACCGTGGCCGCCTTGATTAACTCGCGCCCACCCAGCACACCGCCTGCGAGCAGGCCGATGATGACCAACACAATCGACAACTCGATCAGTGTGAAACCATGCCTTAAGGCATGGTGGGACGAAGCACGGATATGAACCATACGCTTTAAACTATCTTTATCTTAATTAAAGCGGAAGCTCAATGAGCACGAAAGCACCGTTCCGCCGGTAGACGTAGAGGTATTATACGGATTGCCGCTGGCATTCGATACGCAGACCCCGTCGGCGGGCGCCGCCGGAGTGACGGCGGCGGCACCCACAGCCCAGGAATAGGGC
>CAYMDD010000291.1:0-2539 GCA_964389045.1 uncultured Rickettsiales bacterium | reverse complement strand
CGCGTCGCGCAAATCATCGCCGCGCACGACCAGCGTGATGCCCATATCGGCATCGAACGGATTCCTCACCAGGGATGCCAGATGATTCAAGTCGAACGGCAGGCCGCTTGAAAGCCGGGCAGTTGCATAGTGGCCGATGTTTTCCTCCACGTATGCCATAACCTCTTCTTGCAGTTGGGGCTGCCTTGAAAGGATGGCATCGGCAGCGGCGGCAAGCATCTGCTCGTCGTGCCGCAGCTTGCCGCCGCCTAAGATTTGCGATGCTAGGACAATGGCGAGGCGTTCCTTCTTGCGCGTATCTGCAGGGCTGCCGCCGGGGTTTGGTGCCATTGTGCTTGTCTTTCGTTGTTTGCCGCTATGCTTTTTGCATCGGTCGGAAATGGGGGGTTATGCAGCGGGGCGTTTCCGGCTGGTTCATTTATAAATTTCTCAGGTGCTTCGCATGTATGTGCTTGCGCGAGGGGAGAACGGCGGAATGCTTGAGCGCTCGGATGCTCCGCCCGCCCGCATTGCGGCATCGGCCAGCGCCTGGATGTCTTCCGCCAGCGCGGCTTTGGGGGGAGGGGCTTTCTTCGCAGGCGCTTGCGGCTCTGCTTTAAGCGACTTTTCAATGGCAGCCGCCATCGCCTCGGCTTCCAGCTTCTGCAGGATCAGCGCCTGCATTTCCTCCGATGCGCCAGGGGCTGCCTTGCGGATGTGCTCAATCAGCCTGGCCTCCGAGGCTTCCGCCCGGCGGGACGGGCGCTGCAACAGTTCATCCTGCATAAAATACCGCGCGCGGATGCCGCTGCGCTTTTCCGGCGTTTTTTCGACAGCCGCCTGCTTGGCCTGCTCCGATTTGGGGAAGGCTTTCTCCAGCTCCACGAAACGGCTGAATTGATCCGCCAGCGCATCGCGCAGATGCGTCATCTCCACGGGTTGAGCCTTGGCGATGCCGGAGGCGATGGCGGCGGCGTGCCGAGACATCTCCGGGGTGGCTGCCTCCGCTTTCGGCATTTTCTCGCGCACCCGATCGACGGCAAGGAAATCCTGCCAGGATTTCAGTAATTTTCTCTCGGCCTCGGCCATTTGCCTATTCATTTCCTGAAGCTGCGGATTGATTTTTTCCGGATCGAAGGCTTGAGCGGCGGCGATGTTGTCTTCCGTCATCATCAAGATCATTACCGTCGTGGAAAACTCGCCGCCATGGCGCATTGCGTCTTCGAGCTTCTTCCATTCCCGATCGGCTGCCTCCCAGAATGCCCGCACGCTTTCCTGGCTTTTCTCCATGGCAGGCCTGATTTTCTGTTCCTGCTCTTTTGTCCAGCCCATCCGGTTAATCAGGCCTTCGAGGCCTATGGGTGCAACCATCTGCGGCGCACCGCTTAAAAAATTCATCTCGAACTTCTCCCCCAGCGCCTCGCGGCGGGCTTTCCATTCCTCGATCCACGCCTCCTGCATCTTCATGCGCGCCGCCCTAACCGGCTCCGCCCGGCCAATGCGCTCGGCCAACTGCCGCATCGCGTGCTTCGTTTCGAACTCGCTCTGTTTTTCTTGGGACATATACGCTCCGGTTGAAGGGATTAACCTTTTGAAGAATGTTTACCACGCAGTAAGGCTTAACGGATAGTGACAATTACGTGAATATGCTTCAAGCCCCAGGCGAGCTTGATTTTATCGGAGCGGCTCATTACGCTGTAGCTTTTTCAAAGCATTTATACGGTCACATGGTTTCCTTACCCTCTTCCTACGACCCCAAAACCCGCGAGAAGCACTGGCAGGAGCAATGGCTGAAAAGCGGTGTCTATGCGTTCCGCAACGATAAACCGAAGTCGGACACTTTCGTAATCGACACGCCGCCGCCCACCGTTTCCGGTCTGCTGCATATGGGGCATATTTTTTCCTATACGCAGGCAGATTTTGTGGCGCGCTATCAGCGCATGAAGGGGAAGGACGTCTTCTACCCGATGGGCTTCGACGATAACGGCCTGCCCACCGAACGTTTGGTAGAGAAGGTCAAGGGCGTGCGGGCGGGCGCGCTGGCGGCGGAAAAGGGGGGCAGGGAGAAATTTATTGCCCTGTGCAAGGAAGTGGTGGCGGAGGCGGAAGAGGAATTCCGCCGCTTGTTCCAAGGTGTGGCGCTCTCCGTGGACTGGGCGCAGGAATACCAGACGGTGAGCAGGGATGTGCGGGCGCTCTCCCAGGTGTCGTTTATCGACTTGCTGGAAAAAGGCGAGGCGTACCGCGATTTCCGCCCGACCTATTGGGACTGGGTGGATCAGACGGCCATCGCCCAGGCGGAAATCGAAAACAAGGAACTGCCCGGCGTCATGCACGATGTCCGCTTCGCGCTGGAGGATGGAGCGCCCCTTGTCATCGCCACTACCCGCCCGGAATTGCTCGGCGCCTGCGTGGCGGTAATGTACCACCCCGAAGACGCGAACGCCGCGCGCTACGAAGGAAAACATGCGGTGACGCCGCTCTTCGGTGTGAAAGTGCCAATGATCGCTGATGAGCTGGTGGAGCGCGATAAAGGCACCGGGCTGGTGATGTGCTGCAC
>CAYMDD010000290.1:956-2554 GCA_964389045.1 uncultured Rickettsiales bacterium | reverse complement strand
GGAGACGCACTCCCTGCGACTCCACCCTGGTGACCGAGCCGGTTGTGGCAAAGGCGAACTCGTCGGAGAACACCTTCGTGGTGTCGTAGACTCCCTGCGCGTTCGCCGAGTATCCACCGACCGCCAGCGCCAGTCCGTACAGCGCCATCATCGTGACGGCGCGCTTCAGCAGGTTCTTCACGGTTTTACTCCCCGTGATGATCCTCACCCGCATCGCTGCGGATTGAACCCCCCTTTAAGCTAGGTCACGACATGTGACAGAGCATCCAGGGATAAGTAAGGTTCACGTTTGATTATGAAACAATTTTAATATAATGCAATGCATTTTATTAGCTTAGAAGAATCTTAATTAAATCCCGGCGAAACCGGTGCGGATTTTTGCTGTGCCACGGCATCCACACGGGTGGCATTGAACTCGGGCTTGAACGGTTTGGGCGCATGGCGCGCGGCGAAGAGTGGCTTGGTGGAAGCGCCGTCGCTGCCGCGAAGGGTGTTCGGATCGACGATAGAGGCGGATGCTGGCGGCGCGCTATCCGCCGGCGCGGGCGGGCCGTGCGTTGCTTCTTCGCATAATTCCGGGTCTTTCTTCGGCTGCTCCTTGGCTTTCCCAGCCAGGAATTTGCTCACCGTCTCCACCACCACGCAGGTGATGGCGCAGTAAATCGCCTCCACGCCGGAAAGCCCGGCATAGCGCTTAAATTTCGGGTTTTCGGCGAGCTTGACCAGCGCGCTTTCCTCGTTGTGCCCACCCATCTTTTTAAGCGCGCCGGTAATGAAGCCCTCGGTTTTTTTCGCTACCCGCTTATTGCCGTGATCGCCCATCACCTTGAAGCCGAACAGCATGGTGCTGCCCACCGCCGCCGCGCGCGCAGGGAGCATGGAGCCGAGCGTCTGCCGCGGTTCGCAGGCGATGGCCTCGCGCACTTCCCTGTCGCGCTCGGCAATCTGTTCCTGGCTCATGCCTTCCGAGCCGAAATTGTGGTTGATCCATTCGACGATGGCAGCCTTGTTTTTATCCATCTGCATCATCGGCGCCAGCAGCAGCGTGCCGCCGTTTAACAGCGCAAAGGTCATCAGCACGTTGCCCGCATTCTGCTTGCCAGTAGCTTTGAGCACGCCGTTTTCGAACGTATCCTTGAAATGCTGGGGGTATTTATGCGCAAGGGATTCGCTCCACTTGTCGAACCAGTGCTTGCCGACGCCGTACTGGAATTCATCCGTGATGAACAGGGACAAAGCCTCGTTCACCCCAAAGCCGATGCCCTTGTAGACGACGAAATCAAAGATCTGCTCGCCGATCGACCACTCGCGCTCCTTCTCTGGCGTTGCAGGCTTCGGAGCGGCGGCGGTGCTGGTATCTATTTTCTCCGGCAAGAAAAATGCCTCTTTCTTAAGGATAACAGGGTTTCAAACGCTAAAGATCGGCACATAAGCCTCTCCATCTTATCCTTTTGTATAGCACACAATCTGGCGTTGTTTATATGAAGGTTCCATGAAGATCGCTTTATTCAAACGCGGGAAGTTTCCATTTCACCTCGCGCCTGGCGTGTATACGCCTCGATTCCCCCCTGCTGTCTTGAAAAATGCGGCTTTGCCTT
>CAYMDD010000290.1:0-946 GCA_964389045.1 uncultured Rickettsiales bacterium | reverse complement strand
GCCTTAAACCCGGCGGCATCGATCCGCTTGAAATCAGGCGCTTCGCGCGCGGCAGGGGAAGGCGGGGTGTCTTCGGCGGGTACGGCGGCGGGGGGCAGGGGTTCGGCAGGCGCCGCCTGCATGACCGCAGCGTCCGGGGAACGCTTTTCCCCCTTGGCGAAGAAACGGCTGGCCGCATAAAGGATCGCCGAACATGTCACCGTGGCGAACGCGTCGATGGCGGCGATGCGCCCGTATTTGTAGAGCTTGGTTTCCTGGCCTGCGATATGGGTGGGGCGGTTCAGCGGCTTGCACACCGCCTCGCGTGCGAAATCATGTTCGAACTGCTCGAATTTTTTCTCACCCACCAAGCCCACGGCGGCCTTGATGGAGACGAACACGCTGCTCCACGCGAGCAGGCGGCCTTTGAGCAGGCTGCCCCAGCTCTGCTTAGGCTGGTCTTGCACAGGCTCGGTTTCGCACCCCACCGCCTTATTGAGCGCCTTCACGGCAGGCTCGCGGACATCCTCCGCCGCTTTGATGACTGGCACCAGCGCGTTGCCGCCCATCATCAGCGCCGTGGTGATGACGAGCTGATCCGCCGTGCTTTTGCTCACCCCCAGCTTTTGCGTGGCAAGCGAAGCTTCTTCCACCTTTTTGGCCGCAGCGCCATATTTGGCGGAGTACCCGGCGGCAAGGCTGATAAAAAACGTGGCGACGTTGTTAAGCAGGCCGTACAAGCCAAGGTCGAACAACTTGTCGCCCGGCGTGGTAGCGCCCGGCGCGCCGGTAGCGGCAGGCGCTAGCTGGCTTTTGTCTTTCACTGGGGCCACGGATGCAGTCAGTTCTTCGTTCAATTCCCAAGCTTTTCGGATAGAAGTTCCTCAATGCTACAATATAGCGGAAAACCAAGGAAATGTTGCGTGAAGATTATATGAAGAATTGCGCTATGCAGGCTTAGTAAGGA
>CAYMDD010000289.1:0-2561 GCA_964389045.1 uncultured Rickettsiales bacterium | reverse complement strand
GCGAGGCGGCGCGGCGCGGCTGGGAAAACCGATAAAGCCTGGAAAGGCGTGCAGCGGAAATGCTCCGCGCCTCTACCTTCGCCCGCCTTAGCTACGAGGAATATCATGACGCAATCGGAAACCGCAGGCGCTGGGCCTCACGTCTCACGGCGAGAAGGCAAAATCGAACGACGCGCTGCTCAAGCTCGTGACTGGAGCAACGCGGAAATCGTTGGCCGCACCGTGACCATCGATCGACCGCGCGCGGAGATCTACGCCTTCTGGCGTGATTTCGAGAATCTTGCTCGGTTCATGGAAAACATTGAGCATGTCGAGCAGATCGATGCGCAGCGTTCCCACTGGGTGGTGAAGGCGCCGGGCGAAGACAATATTGTGGAGTGGGATTCAATCCTAGTCGAGGAGCGCGAGAACGAAATTCTCGCTTGGCGCGCGGCGGAAGATGCCGACATCAAACACGAAGGACGCATTGAATTTAGAGATGCTCCCGCTGGCCGCGGCACGGAAGTCCGCGTCCTCCTCGCTTACGAAGTTCCCGGCGGAGCCGCTGGGAAGCTGATCGCCAAGCTGTTCCAGAAAGAGCCGCAAATCCAAGCGCGGCGGGATTTGCGCCGGCTGAAACAGCTGCTCGAAACCGGCGAGATTTCTACAACGGAAGCCCCGTCAGCCGCGCCACGCGCGAAGCATTAAAGGCCAATCTCATGCGAGCTCTCGCTTATCACGGCAAACACGATGTCCGCATTGACACCGTGCCAGATCCACAAATCGTCAATCCGAGAGACGCGATTGTCCGCATCACTTCAACAGCGATTTGCGGATCGGACCTGCACCTCTATGACGGCTACATTCCCTCGCTCCAAAAAGGTGATGTGCTCGGACATGAATTCATGGGCGAAGTCGTAGAAGTAGGGCCGGGCGCCGCGCACAAACTTAAAGTGGGCCAACGCGTTGTGGTGCCGTTCAACATCGCCTGCGGCAATTGCTTTTTTTGCAAGAGGCTTCAATACGCCGGCTGCGACAATGCCGTACCGGCAGACAAGCAAGATTTAGGCGAGAAAACGTATGGTTATCCGATGACGGGCGCCTTCGGCTACGCGCACCTGACTGGCGGTTATGCAGGCGGGCAGGCCGAGTACGCGCGGGTGCCATTTGCTGATGTTGGCCCGCTGCCCGTGCCGGATGGAATCGAGGATGAGAAACTGCTTTTCCTCTCCGATATTTTGCCGACTGGCTGGATGGCCGCAGTCAATTGCGAAATTGAGCCAGGGGATACGGTTGCGGTCTGGGGTTGCGGCCCCGTTGGGCTGTTCACTATTCAAAGCGCGTTTCTGCAAGGCGCCCATCGCGTGATTGCAATCGATCATTATCCGCACCGGCTGGAGCTCGCACGCCGGCTGGGCGCTGAAACGCTGAACTATCACCGCGTCAATCTCATGGAGGCGCTGTTCGAATTGACAGCTGGCATCGGACCAGACGCCTGCGTCGACGCCGTCGGCCTAGAAGCGCACGGCTTTGGGATCGACAATGTCATCGACGCGGCAAAAGCGAGCGTTAAGCTCGGCACTGACCGGCCGCACGTTTTGCGCGAGGTCATTCAAGCGTGCCGGAAAGGTGGTCGCGTTTCCGTGCCTGGGGTTTATGGCGGGCTGGGCGATGCCATTCCGATCGGTGCGTTCATGGAAAAGGGTCTTACCATGAAAACCGGTCAGACCCACACCCATCGCTTCATGCCAGAGCTTCTGCAAATGGTGCTCGAGGATAGGATCGACACTACTTTCCTTATTAGCCATCGGCTGCCCCTCGAAGAAGGGCCAGCGGGCTATAAGATGTTCAAGACTGAGCAGAACGACGTCACTAAAGTTGTCTTGAAGCCTCATTGAGAAGTCGCACGCGGCGTGTGTTAGGCGAGCTCAGATAAAGGCGGCCGCTGAGCGCACGCGCTTGCTCAGCACGTTGCTTGCGCTCTCTAAATCATGGCGGCCACTGTCCTAGGATATGAACACTGGTCGCCGCGCACTGCGACCGGTTGGAACAGTGGAGTGAACACTTCGTTCCCGCCCACGCGCGATGATGTGCGTAGGAGTATTAGATATGGCTCAAGGTAAAGGCGGCGGCGCCAAGAAGTCGAAAGGCAGTCAAGGCGGCGGCCGGAACACCAATGAAGAGCGCAGCAACCAAACTGCAGAAGATCAGGGCAGCCGTGGCCGCGGCGGTCAAGGCGGTGAGAGCGGCGGCGACCGCCGTTAAACCTATGGACGCGGCGGCGCTTTAACAACTGAAGCGCCGACGCACCGATATTGCCCCTTTAAGAGCCGCGCCCATGTTGCCCCTTCAAGATTTGGCGAGGCCGCTGGGATCAAAGCGCTCGGTACATCGCAATCTAATAGCCGCCAATGACGGGCAAGATTTCACCGGTGATGTAGCTGGAGGTTTGCGGCGAAGCGAGGAAAACGAAAGCAGGAGCGATCTCCTCGGGCTGCGCGGGCCTCTTCATTTTGGCGCTCTGTCCGAAAGATTCCACCTCCTCCGCTGGCTTGTCGGCTGGATTGAGGGGTGTCCACACT
>CAYMDD010000288.1:0-2568 GCA_964389045.1 uncultured Rickettsiales bacterium | reverse complement strand
GTTCACGCCTGAGGAAATCGAGGGGATGAAGCCCTTTATCGAATTGTATCGCCGAAAAAAGCAAAGCGGCGCCAGGGATGACGATGAAAATCAAGGGGCGGACGCCAAGCAGGCGGCGGAGGCGCTTCTGCAGGAAGCCGGCTTGGATAAACCCGCCGTTACCCACTACACCTACCCGCAGTTTTTCCTGGAATCCATTGTCTTCAACCGCTCCGGCGGCTGGGCGGCGCGTATCAGTGGACGCCGGTTTACGCAAGATTACACCCAAGACGGCGCACTCAGTATTGTGGGCGTTACTCCGGCTCAAGCTACTTTCTTATGGAAGCCGCAGGCAAGCGATAAGGTGGATTGGCAGCCGAGCCGCGACCCTGGCGTGACGGTGGATAAGCAGGAAAAAACCGTCCGCTTCACCTTGCGCCCCAATCAGACATTCGGCAGTTACGGCATGCGCGTGCTCGAAGGCAAGGTGCAACCCGTGACCATCGCCATCAGCCGCGATGAGGGCGCCTCCTCGGCAAAAACATCCGGGGAGGAAGAAACAATACTGGCTCCGGCTGCTCCGCTGCAGCCAGGCGTGCAGAACCGGCAGGAAGAAGGCACCGGCCTGGGGGGGCTGATTAACCGCTATAAAGGGATTCAGAAGGAATAATGATGCATACGCTCCCCCCGCTTGCCGTCGAAGGCATCTCAAAGCGATACCGCACGCAAACGGTCTTGGAGGCGGTCGGGTTTGAGCTGGCGCCCGCCGAAATTTTCGGGTTGATCGGTTTAAACGGCGCGGGCAAAACCACGTTGATTAAGATCATTCTCGACTTGGCCAAAGCTGACAGCGGCGCCGCACGCCTTTTCGGCGAACCGTCCACACGACCGGCGAGCCGTCGGCATCTGTCTTACCTGCCGGAGAAATTCCAGCCCTCACGCTATTTAAACGGCATGGAATTTTTGCATTTCACCCTCTCCCACTACCAGCGCCCGCTCAACCGCGAAACCGCCCGCGCTAAAATACAAGCGCTTGATCTCGATGTTTCGGCGCTGGATAAGCGCGTTTCCACCTATTCCAAGGGCATGGGGCAAAAGCTGGGGCTGGCCGGCGCATTTCTCGCGGAAGCGCCGCTGATAATCCTCGATGAACCGATGAGCGGCCTCGACCCCCGCGCGCGCATCCGTCTTAAGGAAGAGCTGCTGCGTCAGCGGAGTGCGGGCAGGACGGTATTCTTCAGCTCGCATATCCTCTCCGACATCGACGAAATCTGCGACCGCATCGGCATTCTTCACAGCGGGCGCTTATTATTCGTGGGTACGCCTGCCGTATTCAAAGCGCAGTATGGCGCCGGGATAAGCTTGGAGCAGACTTTTTTAAAAGCAATCGAAGAGAAAAAAGCGGCTTAAAATCGTTACAGAATAAACTTCGACAGGTCTGTATCCTTGGCCAAGCTGCCCAGCTGGGCGCTGACATACGCTGCGTCAATAATCAGCGTTTTATCCTCGCGGCCGCCTGCGTCGAAGCTCACCTCCTCCAATAGCTTCTCCAGGATGGTGTGGAGCCTCCTGGCGCCGATATTCTCCACCTCGCGGTTGATGCGGGTGGCGATGGCGGCGAGTTCGGCGATGCCTTCGTCGGTGAAGGTGACGCTCATCCCTTCCGTGGCGAGAAGTGCGGCGTATTGCTTGGTGAGGCTCGCTTCCGGCTCGGTCAGGATGCGCACCATATCGGCCTCTGTCAGCGGGTTCAGTTCCACGCGAATGGGAAGCCTGCCCTGCAACTCGGGCAGCAGATCGGACGGCTTGGCCATATGGAAGGCGCCGCTTGCGATGAAGAGCACATGGTCGGTCTTGACCGGGCCGTATTTGGTGGCAACCGTCGTGCCCTCCAGCAGCGGCAGCAAATCGCGTTGCACGCCTTCGCGGCTGACGTCGCCGCCTTTGAGTTCGCTGCGGGCGGCGATCTTGTCGATCTCGTCCAGAAACACGATGCCGTTATTCTCCACCGCTTGGATGGCCTCCTGCACCAGCATATCCTGGTCGAGCAGCTTTTCGCTCTCCTCCTGCAACAGGATGCGCCTTCCTTGCGTCACCGTCATCCTCTTGTTTTTGGTGCGCCCTCCACCCATCGCCTTGCCCAGCATATCGCTTAAATTAATGACCCCCATCTGCCCGCCAGGCATGCCCGGAATGTCAAAGCTGGGAAAAGCGCTGCCGGTATCGGCGATATCCAGATCGATTTCCTTCTCTTCCAGCTCGTTCGCATATAGTTTCTGGCGGAATTTAGCGCGTGTTTCCGGCGTGGCGGACTGGCCGACCAGCGCGTCCAGCAGGCGTTCCTCCGCGACGGCTTCCGCCTTCTCGCGCACATCTTTGTGCTTAATCTCTCGTACCATTTTGATGGCCGATTCGATCAGATCGCGTACGATCGAATCGACATCCCTGCCAACATAGCCGACTTCCGTGAATTTCGTGGCCTCGATCTTGATGAACGGCGCCTTGGCCAGCCGCGACAAACGGCGGGCAATCTCGGTTTTACCCACGCCCGTCGGCCCGACGAATAGGAAGGAGTCATGACCATCATCC
>CAYMDD010000287.1:0-2582 GCA_964389045.1 uncultured Rickettsiales bacterium | reverse complement strand
ATATGAATTAAGGCGTCATCCCTCACAGAGGCGGGACTTTTCAGGATTTCAGTTAACCAACGGCTAAACCTCAATTTGCTTCCGTACCATTAATCTTGGCGCTATGAATTTGCTTGCTTAACGATCGAAGCGACGCATGGCTCCCTATACTCCTCCTTCCCATCATCCGCCGAAAAACGCTTATTTGCGCCATGCGCTCGACGGGCTGAAGCGCACGTCCGGCGTCTCCGAGGACATCGGCTGGGATGCGTGGCCGATGAATAAGATCGCCAACTTCACGCACGTCATCAATGAATTTTACGATGCGGAAACCGATCCGCTTAAAAGGAAAAGCCGCCGTTTCAACACCGCTCAGGACGTGGAGCGGTTCGTGCTGAAGCTGGCGGCGGACATCGGCGTGGGCGAACATGCCGTTTTCGGCAATGACGCCGCGTTCATGGAAAAATACGCAGGGCAAATTCCCGCGGGCAAGGAAGCGGCGTTCCGCGCTTTCTGCGAGCAACTGCTGCCCCGGCTGAACACCATGCACGATCCGCATGAAACAGGCGCATTCATCCTTTACGAGATGGATGTGCGCAATCAGCTGTTCGAGCAGGACAACCACATGATCGCGCAAGCGCTTCAGGTATTCGCCCTGATGCGCTGCGGCGCGCGGCTGCCGGTGTACCGCGAAAAGCTGGAAGCGCTGCATGAGGTCATGCATAGCATCGCCGAACATGGCGGCTACGACGACTGGCTGACGTTCTACCGTAATCAGTTTCAGCCCTATCCCACGATCGAAGCGCACGAAGCGGCGGAGCCGCCGGATGCGTGGCATGTCAAAAGCGCCAATTTGTTCGATCCGCGCCACACGATCTTCCAGCCGGAGAACGCGCTGCGCAATGCCGATGCGATGTTCCGTCTCAACTACGTTTCCGGCAAATACCCGCAAGAGCTGGCCGTGTTCCGCCCCAGTCGCATGCTGCTGCACGAAACCATCGCCGCGCTGGTGACTAGGGTGCAGATGGCCAATATTAAAAATGATATTAAGGAATTTCTTGACCGGTCTTTTTATACAAAGCTGCGAGAAAGAATAAAGCCGCTCGATGCCGAATTCGAGGAGATGTCGCGCCGCTTCGAGGAATACACGCGCTACATCATCGACGACCATTTCCACATGGTCAGCCCGCACGTCAAAACGCGCAAAGTGCTGGGCGAGGAAAAAGAGGTAATTGAGAAGCGCATCCTGAATCAGGAATACGAGCCGCGCACGCTGGAGTCGCGCACGGCGCTGCGCGTGCTGATGGTGGATCGCTTCCTTAAGCAGTATTACGAGGAGCGCATCCGTCATGCCGTCGATGCGATGATTGACGAATACCTGCAAAAAGAGCCGCAGAAAGCCCTGCCGCTGTGGCCGAACCCCGACCGCTTCGCCTGGGTGACGGCGGGCGGCCCCGCTGCCGGCAAAAGCAGCCTGAAGAACAAAATTCAGGCCGAGCGCCTCCAGAGCGGCGAGACGGCGCCGCTCTGCTACGTGAATCCCGATGAGTTCCGTGATTTTCTTTTGGCTAAAACCGATGATCCGGCGCAGGACGCGCTGCACTCCACGCGCACGCACGGCGAAGCCTCGCGTATCACCGACATCATCCTGGAGCGGCTGGAGAAAATGGTGAAGGAAGACGGCCTTGCCCCGCACATGTGGCTGGACATGGTCAGCCCCGATGAGAAACGCACCGAGCTGGCGCGCCACGGCTCGGCGCAGGTGAGGCTCTACGTCGCCACCTGCCCGCCGGAAGAGGCGCTCAACCGCGCGTTTGCGCGGGCGTTGGGCGCCTCACCCGGCTCCGAGGGCGATCAAGGCCGCTTCGTGCCAACGCCGGTGGTGCTGGGCGGCCACCGCGCCGCCACCCGCCATCTCGCCGCGGCGCTCGGCGCGGCGCGCGGCACTATGCGGCTGGTAGACACCCACCCCGCCATTCCTGACGCAGGCGAGCAATACGCGCTGGTTGCCGAGCGCGATGAGTCAATGCGCACCGTCACCGTCCGCCGAGCCGAGAGCTTCATGCAATTTATCCGCAAGGCGTCCATTAACCCGTCGGCGGAAGCGCCAGAGGAGCTTTACGTGCCGCAGGCTGAACGCGACCGCATCGTCGCCGACACGCTGATGGATTACCCTGCGCACCACATGGCGCTCAACATCCACTACGACGGCCTGGAATTCCGCTCCGCCACCGGCGGCATGGAACTACTGGCGCGCATCGGGCGGCAGAATGCTCTTGTTAATAATCTAACGGATTTCAGCCGGTTGATGGGAAGTGAGGTGGTAGCCGCTGATCTGCTTAAGCGCCTGGCAAAACGCGGGGAATTGACGGTCAAAAACCATCAAGGCCGCGTCATTCTGCTTGTCGAGGACGGCAAACTCGTTTACACTGACGAGATGAACCCCAGGCGAGACGCCACCCCGGCTGAGGATACGCCGGAAGCCCGCGTTTATAGTGAACTGTTAGCTTTCGCAAAGGAGACATACCATGCCCCTGACGCCCCCGGACAAACATACGTTGGGAGACCGGCAGAAGGAAGTGATCGAGAAGTTCAGGGAGGAG
>CAYMDD010000286.1:0-2600 GCA_964389045.1 uncultured Rickettsiales bacterium | reverse complement strand
AAGCCAGGGTGCTTAACGCTCAATGAGAGAGTCAAGAAAGCACTGTAAAGCCCTCCCTTAACTTCTTCTCTGCTCATTGAGGTTAGCAAAGTAATATTTGATTGGATGCCAACCACAAGATTCAAAAATATCTGCTTAAATTTTTCATCGTCAGCATAAATTACTGGTGCGGTCATTGCTTTGAAAGCATCTGATTCATTAAAAAATGGCTCGCTATTAAGGACGAGCGCAACTCCTGCATTGCCTCCGTATGCTCGCCACATTGAGAGTTTCCCTAAATCACATTTGGGTTCAACGATATTGAACTCTGAGAAGCAAGCGATATAGGCATTGTATCTAATTCTGTCCCACCACTGATTAAATAAATCCTCAACTTCCTGAACTATGTTCGGAAATACTCCATCAAGAGCACCAATGAGACTATCTTTTTGGTCTCGATAGGCAGATCTCAGGCACTCAAACCCGTGATATGTTTCCGAATAATCATTCATTCGAGTGGTTTTTCTGAGCCAGAATTCATTGGATTCAATAATGCTCATGGCGGCTTGAGCGTTTGTGTAATGTACAAACTTTAGATTCTTAGATTCTACGTTCTTCTTGCGCTCATTGCAGTGAGGCAAGAAAACATTAATTACAGCTTCCAAATGTTGATCCATAATCCTTAGCCTTACTGGTCGAATTTATTTTTCCCTTATATCTCAGCAACTAAAAAACGGGAAATATTATTTGCGAACCTGCGTGACCCGAGACTGAGATTCGAACCTATAGGATTTTGAAAAAACTAACTGAAAATGGCGGAGCGGGAGGGATTCGAACCCTCGATACGGGCACAAAACCCGTATAACGGTTTAGCAAACCGCCGCCTTCAGCCTCTCGGCCACCGCTCCGCAATGAGGGTTCAGCGGTATGGTGCGCTGGAATGGCGTTTGTATGGGGATATTCTTTCACTGTCAACCGGCCTTGCGGGAAAAGCATTGAAAAACTCGCCGCCTTCCTTAAGGTGGCGCTGGTTCAAAACGACGATGAGATTGCCGAAATAGCCGCCATGGACAACGCCCAGGAAACCGAACTTCCCCGCACCCGCCGCGCCCGCGCCAAGGGCGATTGGGACGACACCATCCGTACATTGCTGATCGCGCTGTTCATCGCGCTGGTTTTTCGCAGCTTCCTGTTCGAGCCGTTTCACATTCCGTCCGGGTCGATGAAGCGCAACCTGCTGGTGGGAGATTACCTGTTCGTCTCGAAATATTCGTATGGTTACAGCCGTTATTCGTTTCCTTTGGGATTGATTCCCTTCGATGGGAGGGTGGGAAGCGGCGCGAGGCCCGAGCGCGGCGACGTAGTGGTGTTCCGCCTGCCCGCCAACCCGCGCATCGACTACATCAAGCGCGTGGTGGGCGTGCCAGGCGATACGGTGCAGGTGCGAAACGGCATTCTCTACATCAACGGTGAGGCGCTGCCGCGCAAGCGCATAGGCGCATTCAAAAACTCCGGCGAGGACGGAGAGCCGACCTATGAGATCCCGGTGTTCCTGGAAACCTTCCCCGGCGGCAAAACCGTCACCATCCTCCAGGAAACCATCCGCGGCGAGATGAACAACACGCAAGTGTTCCGCGTGCCGGAGAAGCATTATTTCATGATGGGCGACAACCGCGACCATTCCGCCGACAGCCGCTACCCCAACGGCGGGGTGGGCTACGTGCCGGAGGCGAATATCGTGGGCAAGGCGCGCGTGATCGTGTTTTCCACCGACGGCACGGCGAAATTCTGGGAAGTGTGGAAATGGCCGGCTTCCTTAAGGCCGGAGCGTTTCTTCCGGCTGATCGAGTGACGGGGATGACGCTCGAGGACTTCATCGGCTACCGTTTCCGCGACTCTAAGCTGCTGCGCCAGGCGCTTACCCATCCTTCGTTGAGTAAAGAAGCCAGCAACCAGCGGCTGGAGTTTTTGGGCGATGCGGTGCTCGGGCTGCTGGTGGCGGACATGCTCTACACGCGTTTCCCGGAGGAAGACGAAGGGGCGCTTGCGCGCAGGCATGCGGCGCTGGTATGCGGCGAAACCATCGCAAGCGTAGCGCGGGAATGCGGGCTGGGCGAGGCTCTGCGCATGGCCGCGGCGGACGCGCAAGGCGGCGGACGGCAGACGCCCTCGAATCTGGAGGATGCGGGCGAGGCATTGATCGGCGCGCTTTATTTAGACGGCGGCTTGGAAGCAGCGAGCGCGTTCGTAAGAGCGCGCTGGGAGCGGCTGGCCGAGAATGCGCCGGAGGCGCCGAAGGATGCCAAAACGGCGCTCCAGGAATGGGCGCAAGGCCGCGGCAGGCCGCTGCCCGCTTACGTGCTGGCGGGTATGGAAGGGCCTGCCCATGCGCCGCGCTTCACCATCCGTGTGGAGGTGGAGGGCGAGCAGCCCGAGACGGCGGAAGGCGCATCCAAGCGCGCGGCGGAGCAGGCGGCGGCGGCGCGGCTCTTGAAGCGTTTAGGCGCATGAGCGCTTGCGGCCTGATCGCAGTGCTCGGCGCGCCGAACGCGGGCAAATCCACGCTGGTCAACGCCGTCGTGGGCGAGAAAGTTTCCATCGTGACGCCCAAGGTGCAGACC
>CAYMDD010000285.1:0-2602 GCA_964389045.1 uncultured Rickettsiales bacterium | reverse complement strand
CGATGGTGCGCTTGGCGCAGACGTTTGCCGTGCGGTATACGCTGGTGGAAGGCCAGGGCAATTTCGGCTCCATCGACGGCGATAACGCCGCCGCCATGCGTTACACGGAAGCCAGGCTTACCGATGCCGCCATGGCGCTGATGGAGGGGATCGACGAAAATACGGTCGTCTTCCGCCCCACCTATGACGGCTCGGACGAGGAGCCGGTGGTGATGCCCGCCGCCTTCCCCAACCTGCTTGCCAACGGCTCCGAAGGCATCGCGGTCGGCATGGCCACTTCCATCCCGCCGCATAACGTGGGCGAGGTGTGCGATGCGCTGCTTTATCTGATTTCCCATCCCAACGTCTTTTGCGCCACATGCCTGGGCCGGATTTTCCGACCGGCGGCGTCATCGTCGAGCCTGCGGGCGGCATTCAGAACGCCTACGAGACCGGGCGCGGCAGCATCCGCCTGCGCGCGTATTGGGAAAAAGAAACATTAAGCCACGGCCTTTACCAGATCGTGGTGAAGGAAATTCCTTACCAGGTGCAGAAATCGCGGCTAATTGAGAAAATCGCCGACCTCTACAAAAACAAGAAACTTCCCTTCCTTGGCGGCATCCGCGATGAATCGACGGAGGAAATCCGCCTGATCCTGGAACCGAAATCCCGCAGCATCGACCCGGAGATGCTGATGGAATCGCTCTTCAAGGTCACTGATCTGGAGACGCGCTTTAACCTGAACATGAACGTGCTGACGGCGGAAGGCATCCCGCAGGTGATGAATCTGCGCGAAGTGCTGGGTGCATTCTTGAATCACCGCCATGAGGTGCTCATCAAGCGCACGCAGTACCGCCTGGATAAAATCGCGCACCGCCTGGAAGTGCTGGCGGGATTGCTGATTTGTTATCTGAACCTCGATGAAGTCATCCGCATCATCCGCGAGGAGGACGATGCCAAGGCGGAGCTGATGCGCGCCTTCGAGCTGACGGAGGTGCAGGTCGAGGCGATCCTGAATACCCGCCTGCGCAGCTTGCGCAAGCTCGAGGAAATGGAGATCAAGCGCGAGCACAAGGAACTCTCCGCCGAGCAGAAGCGCCTGAAGGCGCTGCTCAAAGATGAGAGCTTGCGCTGGGAGGCTATCGGCGAGGAAATCAAGGACATCAAAAAGCGCTTCGGCGGCAGGACGGCGCTGGGCGCGCGGCGCACGCGGTTTGCGGAAGCGCCGGTGGGCAAGGTGATCGACATCGAAGCGTTCGTGGAGAAAGAGCCGGTGACGGTGCTGCTTTCCTCCATGGGCTGGATCCGCGCGGTCAAAGGCCATGTCACCGATTTTGCGGAGATGAAGCACAAGGAAGGCGATTCCCCCCGTTTCGGCCTGCACGCGCAGACGACCGATAAGCTCCTCCTTTTCGCCTCGAACGGCAGGTTTTACACGTTAAGCGCAGACAAGCTGCCCAAAAGCACGCTCTCCGGCAAGGGCGGCTTCGGCGATTCGGTGCGCGTGCTTTTGGACATGGACGGTGCGGACATCGTCTCGCTCCAGGTGTACGATGCGGAGCAGAAGCTGTTGCTTGCCTCCAATCAGGCCAGAGGCTTCGTGATCGATGCCGCGGAGGTGATGGCGCAGACGCGCAGCGGCAAGCAGATTCTTTCCCTGCCGGAAGGGGCAAAAGCCGCCGCCTGCGTGCCGGTGGATGGCGACATGGTGGCGGTGATCGGCGAAAACCGCAAACTGCTGCTTTTCCCGCTCGACCAGGTGCCGGTGATGAAAAAAGGCCAGGGCGTGGGCTTGCAGAAATACAAGGACAAGCACGGCAGGCTCGCCGACATCAAAACCTTCCACCGGAAAGACGGGCTTACCTGGGCAATCGGCGAGCGGACGCGGAGCGAAACGGACATCAAGCCCTGGGCAGGCAACCGCAACGATGCAGGCCGCCTGCCCCCGACGGGATTCCCGCGGACGAACCGGTTTTTCTAAAGATGCTGTAACCGCTCTTTCGCCGCTTGCGCGAGGAAAGCCGAGCGGTTGTTGCTGACTGCATCGATAGCGCGGATCAGCCCTTCGTCCATCATGATGTTGATACGTTTCGGCTTCGTGGGCAGATGCGCGGAGACCATGAAATAGCCGACAGCGTTTTCCGCGAATTCATGCGTCTGCGCTTCGTCCAGCGTCATCGGCTCACTGGGCAGCGGGTCGCCATATTCGTGCATAATGTCGATATGCGCCTGTAATGCTTCCTGCGCCATAAGAAAGGCTTCCTGCATTGTGCTGCCAGCGGTAATGCAACCGGGAAAATCAGGAAAGCATACTCCGTAATCGCTGTCCTTGTCTTTATGGATAATGCCCGCGAATAATTGTGGCATACTCTGTCAATCCTTCGCCAGCGTATCCACCGCCTTGGTCAGCTCATCCCACCCGTAGCTGCCGAGCGAATCGGCAGCGATTCTGCCGTCGGTGTCCACAGCGGCGATATAGGGGATGCGGTTATCGTAACGGCTGCCGATGGATTTCAGCGCTTTGGTAAGCGGCGATAATCCGCTTTTCTGCCACACGTACGGGGTGTAGACGTTCTCATACCCTGATTTGTGGATATACCGCGCCAGCTTATAGAACTTGTGG
>CAYMDD010000284.1:0-2605 GCA_964389045.1 uncultured Rickettsiales bacterium | reverse complement strand
CCTGGAAGCCGTGGAGCAGGATAAGCCCTGGCACCTGATCCGCCGCACCGACGGGAAAGTGTCAAAAACCCTGCCAGCACGCGAGCTGTGGGACAAGATCGGCTACGCCGCCTGGGCCTGCGCCGATCCGGGGTTGCAGTACGACACTACCATCAACGAATGGCACACCTGCCTGGAGTCAGGCCGTATCCGCGCATCGAACCCCTGCTCGGAATACATGTTCCTGGACGATACGGCGTGCAACCTGGCCTCGATCAACCTGCTCAAATTCAAGCGCGAGAACGGCGCGTTCGAGGTAAAATCCTTCGAATACGCCACAAGGCTATGGACGGTGGTGCTCGAAATCTCCGTAATGATGGCGCAGTTCCCCTCCAAGGAAATCGCACGCCTCTCCTACGATTACCGTACGCTGGGCTTGGGCTACGCCAATATCGGCGGCCTGCTGATGGCATCCGGCATTCCGTATGACAGTGCGCAAGGCCGCGCTATCGCCGGCGCCATTACGGCTGTCCTTACAGGCGTCTCCTATGCCACCTCCGCCGAGATGGCCAAGGAGCTTGGCGCATTCGACGGCTACGCGCGCAACAAGCACCATATGCTCCGCGTCATGCGCAACCACCGCCGTGCGGCGGTCGGCGAGGCGGAAGGCTACGAAGGCCTTTCCATCACCCCGGTGCCGCTGGATATCGCGCATTGCAAAGACAAGGAGCTGGTCAAGGCCGCGAAGGCCTCCTGGGACGCAGCCCTAAGCTTAGGCGAGCAGTACGGCTACCGCAATGCGCAGGCCACCTGCATCGCACCCACCGGCACTATCGGCCTGGTCATGGATTGCGACACCACGGGGATCGAGCCGGATTTCGCCATCGTCAAGTTTAAAAAGCTCGCAGGCGGCGGCTATTTCAAAATTATCAACCAGCAAGTCCCCATCGCGCTGGAAACGCTAGGCTACGGCAAAAAGCAGATTGCGGACATCATCGCCTATGCGGTGGGCAAAGGCACGCTGAAAGACGCACCCGGCGTGAATCACGCCGCCTTGCGTGCGAAAGGCTTCGACGACGACGCGCTGACCAAGGTTGAAAAAGCACTCATCTCCGCCTTCGAGATCAAGTTCGCCTTCAATCAGTGGACGCTGGGCAAAGAGTTCTGCACCGAAACGCTGGGTTTCACGGATGCGCAGCTGAACGATTTCGGCTTCGACATGCTCACCGCGCTCGGTTTCTCTAAAACGGACATCGACGCCGCCAACGAGTCTTGCTGCGGCACAATGACGGTGGAAGGCGCGCCGCATTTGAGGCATGAGCACCTACCCGTCTTCGACTGCGCCAACCCCTGCGGCAGGAAGGGCAAGCGCTACCTCTCGGCGGAATCCCACATCCGCATGATGGCCGCCGCCCAGCCCTTTATTTCCGGCGCGATTTCCAAAACCATCAACATGCCCAACAGCGCCACGGTGGAGGCATGCAAGGAGGCGTATCTCCTCTCCTGGAAGCTCTGCCTCAAGGCCAACGCGCTCTACCGCGACGGCTCGAAGCTCTCGCAGCCTTTAAACGCCGCGCTCGCCGCCGAGATCGACGTAGGCGAGGAGGAAGAGGAGAAAATCGACTTCCGCGCCCAACGCCAGCCGGTGGCCATCGCCGAGAAGATCGTCGAGCGCATCGTGCATGCCGCTGAACGCCGCAAGCTGCCGGAGCGACGCAAGGGCTATACGCAGAAAGCCACCATCGGCGGCCACAAGGTGTATTTACGCACCGGCGAATACGCGGATGGCAAGCTGGGCGAAATCTTCATCGACATGCATAAGGAAGGCGCCGCGTTCCGTTCGCTGATGAACAATTTCGCCATCGCGCTTTCCATCGGCCTGCAATACGGCGTGCCGCTGGAGGAATTCGTCGATGCCTTCACCTTCACCCGCTTCGAGCCGAGCGGGCTGGTGGAAGGCAACGAGGCGATCAAGATGTCCACCTCGATCCTCGATTATATCTTCCGCGAGCTGGCCATCTCCTACCTGGGGCGGCAGGATTTAGCGCATGTGGATATGGCCGATATGAGTCCGGGAAGCATCGGGCGCGGCGCAGGCGATTCCACCCGCCAGAACCCGGACGATCCCTCGCAGCTGGCGCTGTTCAGCCCCGCCACCTCCAGCGGCTTCGTGCGCAACCAGCTCTACGTGGTCAACGGCCATGGCACGGGCGGTACGCAGTCGCGCGGCAATCTTGCCCTGGCGGCGGATAACGACCTGGAATTATCCCCGCAGGCCTATCTCCACGAAGCGCAGGAAACCGCTCCATTGGCGGTAGGCAAGGCGCACGCCGACACCGTCCAGGAGCGCCTGCGCGAGCGCATCGCCCAGGCGCGCGCCAAGGGCTATGCTGGCGACGCCTGCACCGAATGCGGCAATTTCACCATGGTCCGAAACGGCACCTGCCTCAAATGCGATACGTGCGGTTCCACGAGCGGCTGCTCTTAAGGGCGTCAAAATATGCCGATTACGCTTGAAAAGCTTAAGGATTGCGTTCATCAATCCTTTTATTTTCAATAAATGGATTCGATATGACCCTACCCTTGATGCCACGGGCGACGGCGGTGTGGCTGGTGGAGAACACCG
>CAYMDD010000283.1:0-2606 GCA_964389045.1 uncultured Rickettsiales bacterium | reverse complement strand
GATGGCTACAGGGCGAGGCGGATCGCAAGAAATGTGCCGTATGACCTGATCTTCGCCAATATCCTGGCGCGCCCCCTGGTCAAGCTTGCGCCCGCGCTGGCCGCGCATCTGGCGCCGGGCGGCCAGGCGATCCTTTCCGGGCTGCTTAAATCACAAGCGCGCATGGTGCTTGCCGCGCACCGTGCGCAGGGGCTATGCTTGGAGCGAAGAATAACCATCGGCGATTGGCAGGTATTGGTGCTGCGCAAATGACGGAATCCACGGAAAAGCTGGCGCAGCTCCGCCGGGCGCTTCAAAAAGCAGGCCTGGACGGCTTCATCCTGCCGGTGGCGGACGAATTTTTAAGCGAATACGTGCCCGCCCATGCCGCAAGGCTTCAATGGCTGACCGGCTTTTCCGGCTCGGCGGGGACGGCGGTGGTCTTAAAGGAGAAAGCCGCCTTTTTCACCGACGGGCGCTACACGCTGCAGGCGCAGCAAGAAGTGGAGCCTGCGCTGTATGAAATCCACAGCTCCGGCGAGTTAACGCCCGCCAGCTGGCTGAAAGCCAATGCGCATAAGGGCGCGCGCATCGGCTTCGACCCGAAGCTTTACAGCACCGATGCGGTCAAAGCGCTGCGCGCTGCCCTGGCCGCCGTAGGCGCGGAATTGCGGGCGGTTAAATCCAACCCCGTCGACGGGCTGTGGCAGGGAAGGCCGCTTCCCAATGCCGCCCCCGCATTTGCGCACCCGATGGAATTCGCGGGCGAGGATTCCGCTTCCAAGCGCAAGCGCGCCGCCGCCCACCTTGCCGAAAAAGGGGCGGATGCGGCATTCCTTTCCTCCGCCGAAAGCATCAACTGGCTGCTCAACATCCGCGGGCGGGATATGGAATCCACGCCGGTTCTCCAGGCTTACGGCGTGCTTATGGCAGACGGAGGGTTCACGCTCTATAGCGACACGGCGAAAATCCCCCCAAGCGTGCAGGCGCATATGGGCGAAGGCGTGGCCATAGCCCCGTTCGAAGCGCTGGAAGAAGATCTGGAGGTCTTCGGCAGGGCGGAAAAGAAACTGCTTATCGACTCCGCCGAATCGCCTTACGCCTTCGGTGAGCTGGCGCGGGAAGCGGGCGCGGAGCTGATCTTTGCAGCCGATCCGTGCCTGCTCTTGAAAGCCTGCAAGAGCGCCGTCGAGCTGATGCATATCCGCAACGCCCATGTGGAAGACGGCGTTGCCCTGGCAAGGTTTTTCCATTGGCTGGAGAACGCATTGGAGGGCGGCAAGGCCGTCGATGAGCTGGGCGCAGCGGAAAAGCTCCTGGAATTCCGCGCGCAAGGCAGGGATTTCCTCTTTCCCAGTTTCCCTACTATCGCAGGCGCAGGCGCGCACGGCGCCATCGTTCATTACCGCGCGGACGAAAAGAGCAATCGCCGCTTGAAGAAGGGCGAGCTGTTCCTGCTGGATTCCGGCGGGCACTATTTAAGCGGCACCACGGATGTAACGCGCACGCTTGCCATCGGCGCGCCGTCGCAAGAGAAAAAGGAGCGGTTTACCCTCGTCTTAAAAGGCCATATTGCCATCGCCTGCGCCGAATTCCCACAAGGCACCAATGGCCCGCAGCTCGATGCGCTCGCCCGGCAGTTCTTATGGAAAGAAGGCCTCGATTACGACCACGGCACCGGCCACGGCGTAGGCTATTGCCTTGGCGTCCACGAAGGCCCTCAGCGCATCTCCAAGAGGGGAAGCGACGTGGCCTTGAAAGAAGGCATGATCCTTTCTAACGAGCCGGGATATTACCAAGCGGGCGAATACGGCATCCGCATCGAGAATCTGGTGGCGGTGATTAAAAAGCGCTCGCGCGACGGCAAGGACTTCTTTGGCTTTGAAATGCTCACCTGCGCCCCGATTGACTGCAGGCTGATGGAACTCTCCATGCTGACGGGCGAGGAAAAAGACTGGCTGAACGGCTACCACGCCTGGGTGCTGGATACGCTTTCGCCGTATCTTGAAAGCGATGTAAATGCCTGGCTTGGAGCTGCATGCGCGGCGTTATAATTTTTTCAATACCAAAGTAACGATCTCCCATGTCACGGCAAGCCCTTGCGGGGTGCCGGACTGTGCGCGGTAATGCGCCTCTACATTGCGGAACAAGGAAGGGTGGGTTAGCCCTTTGGGGCGGTCCGCGCGCTTGTTGGCTGCGCCGATGCTTTTTAAGCCGTGCATCAGCGCTGCCAAGCTAGGGTAAGCTTCGTATATGCAACTCTTTTCGCATTCGACAACCTCCAAGCCGGCGGCTTGCGCTTGGCGGCTAAGTGTTTCTGCGGGAGGGAAAAAGCTTAAGCGTGAATACTCCCCCGTTGACGCGAACGCAGCGCGCAGCTCTTTCAGCGTGTCCGGCCCGAACGTGGTAAACAGCGCCGTGCCGCCTGGCTCAAGCACGCGCGCAGCCTCGCCGAAGACACGCGCCGGCTCGGCGCTCCATTGCAGCATCAGCGAGGAGAATACGGCGTCAAACAATTCATCCGCAAACGGCAGCGCCTCCGCCGACGCGCAGGCAGCCTGCGCGCCCAGCGCAGCAGCCTGCGCGCACATGGACTCCGCGATATCCGCGCTGACGATGCGCCAATG
>CAYMDD010000282.1:0-2625 GCA_964389045.1 uncultured Rickettsiales bacterium | reverse complement strand
CTGCCGCCTTGCTTGATCGCGGAATAATCCGGCGGCACCTGGGCAATCCGCCCCCGGAAACGGGGCAAAACCTGCCGGATTTCAGCCTCTCCTGGCCGGATTGCGCTTATCCCCGTCACCTCGCCTTCGGCATCATCCGTGGCGCGGGATTCGCCCCACATCACGCAGAAACGGTACACTTTCCGCTTATCCATCGCATAAGCCACCGTCTTGGTGGCTTCGCCCAAGCATAGAGGCAAAATACCCGACGCCAGCGGGTCAAGCGTGCCGGCGTGGCCGATTTTTGGCTTGCATACTGGACGCAGCGCAGCCTTTGCCTGCGTCACCGCCTGCGCCGAACTCATGCCCGGCGGCTTATCGAGAATCAGCCAGCCGTCAACCATCACTTCGGGCTGGTGCGCACATAGGATGTCACCCGGAACCCGGTCGGGTTGATGAGCCGCTCTTCCGGCGTCAGGTTCATGGCGATATACTCAAAACTCAAGCGCGCGGTATGGTTCTTTGCCACGCCCGACTTAAAGTTGGTCTTCTCCTCGCTGATAAAGCGCACCTCCGCCGTCTGCGGCTTAGGCAATTCGACGGAGACGAAGCGGATTTTCGCCGTGCCCCCCGCCGCCAGCCTGGCCGCGGGGCTGGCCGGGTTGGCAGGGTCTTTGGCCTTGACGAAGGCGGGGTAAACCGCCTCAGGCTCCGACATCAGCCGCACCATCTCGTAGTTTTCCTGCACATCGTGCGCCGAATACCCCTCCCGCGCGCGCACATATTGAGTGACGAAAGCAATAGCCGCGTCGGGGTTCGATGCAAGCCCTCCCTGACCGCCGCTTGCGTCCGACGCGGAGCGGACGGACACCGCGTATTTCTGCGTCACCGCGCACGACGCAACCCAGGCGATGACGACTAACGCAAGGTATTTCAGGTAAGGCGCGGCTCTATCCATAAACACTTCCCCTATCAGGCATGCGGAGATTTCTAGCTTTTTTGTTTGTCCTGTTCAAGCAGCGCATGGATTCTTCCCGCTTCTTCGAAGGAGGTGTCGAGCTTGAAATGAAGCCTAGGCGTGTAGCGGAGCGAAAGGCGGGAGGCCGCCAACCGCCGCAATTCCTGGGATGCACGCTCCAGCGCCTCCACCATCTCCTCCCGCTTGGCTCCCGCCAGCGGCATGACGAACACGGTGGCATTTTTCAAATCCGGGCTGACGCGCACCTCCGACACGGTGATCGACGCATCTGCCAAATCGGGGTCATGCAGCTCGCCGCGGATCAGGATATCCGACAGCGCATGGCGGATGGCTTCGCCAACTTTCAGCGGGCGAGAATTGCCATTTTTCTTAAATGAGTCCATATATTTATTTAAACGTTTTTTGTTTGACAACGCAACGACTTATTCCTTAAGCTTCTCGAACTGTCTGACATGGTTGTCTACAGTTTGTATTTCCGCAAGGATGCAGACTTCTCTCAAGCAAGGACAGGAGACTGTCATGCGCGAGGGTCTGATTTTGCATTCGGGGCCGCTCATGCCCCAGGATGCTAAGGCAGTCGTCACCAAGCTGCTTGAGGAGCGCCGCGAGGGCTATATCCTCATCCACATTCCCGGTGAAAACCCCGGACATGGGAGAAACGAGCACTACTACACCGGCACGTGGAATCCCAACCAGCTCGAAGGGTTCTTAAACATCATTGACGCCATCGTTGCGGGTTCCCCGGCGGGGAACTACGCTGCAACGCGGCGTCACCTGGTGCAGAGCGTCGAGGTGCTGCGCGGGTGGGAGCCGCCGGAACGGGATGGAATTCAGATCACCTGGTACAATCTGGAGGGTTGAGCTGTCCCGGCACGCTACATCAAGTCTCTTCCTTGCCTTTCTAAAAGGCAAGGAAGAGCATCTATACCGTCCTCGCCACCTGCTCGATCTCGAACGCCTCGATCATGTCGCCCTCGCGGATGTCTTCGTAATTCTCGAACGCCATGCCGCATTCGAAACCGGATTTGACTTCCTTTACCTCGTCCTTGAAGCGCTTCAGGGTTTTTAAGCTGCCTTCGTGGATGACCACGTTGTCGCGCAGTAGCCGCACTTTCGCGCCGCGCTTGATGATCCCTTCCGTCACATAGCACCCGGCCACCTTGCCCGCCTTGCTCACCGAGAACACCTGGCGGATTTCGGCGTAGCCTAAGAAATTCTCCTTGGCGATGGGAGAGAGCAGCCCGCCGATGGCGGCTTTTACATCGTCGACCACATCGTAGATCACCGAATAATAGCGCACGTTGATTTTCTCGCGCTGCGCCAGCTCCTTGGCTTTGGCCTGCGCGCGCACGTTAAAGGCGACGATCATCGCGCCGGTGGCCTTGGCCAGCGTCACATCCGATTCCGAAATCGCGCCGACGCCGGTATGCAGCACCTTGACCGACACCTCATCGCCGGAATACTTGCCCACGCTGCCGACAATGGCTTCCACCGAGCCTTGCACGTCGCCCTTGACAATCAGCACCAGCTCCTTCGAGCCGCCGATAGCGCCGAACATGTTCTCCGCCGTGCGCAGGGAGGAGAGCGCCCGCGCCTGGGTTTCCCGCATGACGCGCTCGCGGTATTCAGCGATGTCGCGCGCGCTTTTTTCCGATTCTACCGCGGAA
>CAYMDD010000281.1:0-2633 GCA_964389045.1 uncultured Rickettsiales bacterium | reverse complement strand
CGGACGGGAAAATGCAGATCCTGGTCACCGGCGGCAGCCAGGGCGCATCCGTGTTCAGCCGGATTTTGCCCGCGGCGCTGGCGGCGCTTCCCGCCTCCTCCCGCGCGCGCATCCGGCTCGACCAGCAATGCCGCGAGGACGATCTGGAAGTCACCCGCGCCGCCTACGACCAGCTGGGGGTAAGCGCCAACCTGTCGAGCTTTTTCGTAGACATCCCGGCGCGGCTGGCCTCCGCTCACCTGGTCATTGCCCGCGCAGGCGCATCGACCGTGGCGGAGCTGGCGGCGGCGGGAAGGCCGGGCATTTTAGTGCCGTACCCGCACGCGATGGACAACCACCAGTATTTCAACGCCAATGCCTTCGAGGACGCAGGTGCGGGCTGGGTGATAGGGCAGGAAGGCTTCACCGCGAGCGCGCTGTCGGCGCGGCTGGAAGCGCTGTTAAGCCTGCCTTCTACCCTGGCGCTGGCCGCGGAGAAAGCCAAGACAATGGGAAAAGCCGACGCCGCATCGGCGCTGGCGGATGCGGTAATCGCGGTAGCGAGATAAAGCAATGGTATTTAGGTTGATACTTGCTGCTTTGTGCTTTGCAGTAAGTTTTCCTGTTCACGACCCGCTGCTTGAAAAAGCGCTGAGGATTGCAGGGCTGATATTAGGGTCATGGGATATGGCCGGAGGGATTTATCGCTCCATCAAAACCGGGGAAGGATATTTCTGGCCGAAGCGGCAAGATAGACGGTTATTATTGATGGCTGTTTTCGGGATATGCCTTATCGCAGCTTGGGCGATGTTTAATTGAAAACGCTAGTAAAATCGCTGGCTATTCATATGAAATATGCCAGTATCTAAGTCTTTTGTTACATTTATTGAGCGATGGTTATGAGCGCGCTGCTGAAACTCCCTTTCCGTAAAAAATTACCCTTGGCGAAAACCTTGCCGCTCAATATCGGCCCGCTCCATTTTGTGGGCATCGGCGGCATCGGCATGAGCGGGATTGCGGAAGTGCTGCACAATCTGGGCTACACGGTGCAAGGCTCCGACATCGCCGAGAGCGCCAATACGCAGCGCCTGCGCGCACTGGGCATCACCGTGTTCATCGGGCATGAGGCCGGGCATATCGAGGGCGCGTCCGTGGTGGTCATCTCCTCGGCGGTGAAGGAAGAGAACCCCGAAATGCGCGCCGCGCGCGAATCGCGCACGCCCGTTGTGCGCCGCGCGGAAATGCTGGCGGAGCTGATGCGCCTGAAGATGTGCGTGGCGGTGGCGGGCACGCACGGCAAAACCACCACCACTGCCTTGACCGCCGCCATCTTCGAGGCAGGGGGCTTGAACCCCACCGTCATCAACGGCGGCATCATCAACGCGCGCGGCACCAATGCATATCTGGGGAGCGGCGAATGGATGGTGGTGGAGGCCGACGAATCCGACGGCACGTTCATCAAGGTGCCGTCCACCATCGGCATCGTCACCAACATCGACCCCGAACACCTGGAGCATTACGGCAGCTTCGACGGCGTGCGCCAGGCCTTCCACACCTTCATCACGAATTTGCCGTTCTACGGCTTCTGCGTGGCCTGCATCGACCACCCGGAGGTGCAGAGCTTGATTTCCCGCATCGATGACCGAAGAATCATTTCCTACGGTTTCTCGCCCCAGGCCGATATCCGCGCAGTGAATTTGCGCACGGAGAGCGAAGGCCAGCGTTTCGACATCGAAATCCGCCGCGGGCAGGAGGAGATGCGCGTGCTGGAAAACGTGTTCCTCGCCATGCACGGGCGGCACAATGTCAGCAACTCGCTCTCCTCCATCGCCGTAGGCCTGGAGCTGGGGCTGGAGGATGCGGTGATTATCAAGGCGCTGGCGCAGTTCGGTGGCGTCAAGCGGCGCTTCACCAAAACGGGCGAGGCCAAGAGCATCACGATTATCGACGATTACGGCCATCATCCGGTGGAAATCGCCGCCACCCTCAAGGCCGCCCGTTACGTGCAGGATGCAAGCGGGGGCAAAGTGCTGGCCATCGTGCAGCCGCACCGCTATTCGCGCCTGCGCGACTTGATGGAGGAGTTCGCCGCCTGTTTCAACGACGCCGACACCGTGCTGGTGGCGGATGTCTACGCCGCCGGCGAAGCGCCGATTGAGGGCGTGGACGCGGAACGGCTGATCGAGGGCATTAAGCGCGCCGGGCACCGGCATGCGCTGAAAAGCGCTTCGCCGGAAGGGCTGGCCGCGCAAGTGGCGGAACTCGCCAGGCCGGGAGATATGGTGGTGTGCCTGGGCGCCGGATCGGTCACGAAATGGGCGTATGCGCTGCCGGGTGAACTTGCTGCGCTCGCTTAAGAGTACGGAGTCTAGAGTATAGAGTTTAGTAAGGCTTAAACAGAAGAATGTCCGAACTCCGCACTCTAAACTCCATACTCCCGCAACTGCGCGGACGCCTCCGCCCGAATGCCGAGCTTTCCAAATCTACCTGGTTCCAGGTGGGCGGCGCGGCGGAATGGCTGTTCAAGCCGGAGGATGCGGAAGATGTAAGCGTGTTCATGCGGGAAAAACCGGACGGCCTTCCCCTTACCGTTATCGGCGCCACCTCCAACCTGCTGGTGCGCGACGGCGGCGTGGAGGGGGTGGTAATAAGGC
>CAYMDD010000280.1:0-2649 GCA_964389045.1 uncultured Rickettsiales bacterium | reverse complement strand
CCGGTAGGCGCCGTCGATCACCAAAATAGAGCAATCCTTCTTGACGGAAGGGTTTTGGAACCCATCGTCGAGGATCAGCGCTTCCGCGCCGTGGGCACAGGCGAAGCGCGCGCCCTCACGGCGGTCGCGCGCAACGACCGTGGGCAGGCAGCGGGAAAGCAGCAGCGGCTCATCGCCGACCTGGGCGGAATCATGAACCGTGAGACCAACGCGAAGCGGCGACACGTTCGCGCCGCCGTAGCCGCGGCTGACGAACCAGGCATTGACTCCTTTTCGTTTCAGCATCGCCCCGACCGTTAGCGCCGTCGGTGTTTTACCGGCGCCGCCGATGGTGGCGTTGCCGATGCAGAGTACCGGCACGGGCATGACTTCCGGCACGCTATGCGCCTGCTTCCATGCCGCGCCCAGGCCGTAAAGCGCTGCAAGCGGCGTCAGCGCCGCCGCGAGCGGGCTGCCCGGCTGGCTCCACCATGCGGGTGCGCGCATCATGACTTTTCCTTCAGCAGTGGCGTTACAGCTTCCAATACGCGCTGCATGCCGCCGCGCTGGCTTTCTGTCCATTCCTTGGCGCGCCCGGCCATGCCTTCGCGGGTCATGGGGTCGCGCAGCAAGCGGTCGATATGGAAGGAGAGCGCCGCTGCGCCGTCCATCTGCAGCGCGCCGTTGCAGGCGAGCAGCGCCGCCACGCTTTCCGCGAAGTTAAACATGTGCTTTCCCATTACAATGGCGCAGCCCAGACGCGCCGCTTCCAGCGGGTTCTGCCCCCCATGCTCAATCAGGGAGCCGCCGATAAAGGCAATGGGGCTTAAACGGTAAAACAGTCCCAGCTCGCCCAGCGAATCGGCGATGTAAACCGCCGCGCTTTCCATGTTTTCTCCGGCGGATCGGAGGGCGGCAGGGATGCTTTTTGCCGCGCAAGCCTCCTGCATGGCGCTGCCTTTTTCGGGATGGCGGGGCACGATGATGGTCAGCAAACCCGGGTAGCTGTCAGAGAGCTGCACGTGCGTATCCACTATGGCCTCCACCTCACCCGGATGGAGACTCGCCGCCAGCCAGCAAGGCCGCGAGCCGATCTGGCGCTCGAATGCCTCCAGGCTTATTTTATCCGCAGGCAAGGCAGGGGCGTCGAATTTCAGGTTGCCTGCATACCGCACCCCGTCCGCGCCAAGCCTCCGGAAGCGTTCGGCATCCGCTTCGCTCTGCGCCAGGATCAGGCGGAAACAGCCAAGCAGCCGGGCGATGCTGCACGGAAACCGCCGCCAGCCATGCGCGGATTTCTCCGACATGCGGGCATTGATAAGCGCCAGCGGGATGGCCGCTTCTTTCGCGCTAAACAGCAGATTCGGCCATAATTCGGACTCCACCCACCATGCCGCGTCCGGCTGCCAGTGTGCCAGAAAGCGGGCGACGGCGCGGGGCGCATCGAGCGGGATATACTGGTGGAATGCGCCTGCGGGCAGGCGTTCTTTCATCAGCGCGGCGGACGTGACGGTGCCGGTCGTGACCATGATCCACCAGGACGGATACCTCTCCTGAAACGCTAAGAGCAGCGGCAAGACGGAATTGGCTTCCCCAACGCTCGCGGCATGCACCCAGAGAAGCTTCTTGCCCTTTGGCCTGGTCAGCCGGGCATGCCCTAGGCGCTCTTTCAAGCGGACTGCATCTTCCTTGCCGCGCCTCAAGCGGAGGCGAAGATAAAGCGGCAGAAGAGGCTCCGCTACTTTCGTGGCAAGGCGGTAAGCCTTCAGCATTATCCCTCAACGAAGCGGTGGTCGGCGTAAAGCCGGAAGTAAGCGCCCCGCGCGTTCAGCAACTCCGCATGCGTGCCGCACTCCACGACATAGCCATTCTCGATCACGTAGATCAAATCGGCGTGCATGATGGTGCTCAAGCGGTGGGCAATCACCAAGGTGGTGCGGTCTTGCATCAGGCGGGAAAGCGCATGCTGCACGGCGCGCTCGGACTCGTTATCGAGCGCGGAGGTGGCTTCGTCCAGGAGCAGGATGGGAGCATTCTTGAGCATGGCGCGGGCAATAGCCAAGCGCTGGCGCTGGCCGCCGGAAAGCTTAAGACCGTGAGGGCCGATCACGGTGTCGTAGCCTTGGGGAAGCCTGCGGATGAATTCGTCCGCCGCGGCGAACTGGGCGGCCTGGCGCACCATCTCATCGTCGGCATCTAAGCGCCCGTAGGCGATATTGGCTTTGACGGAATCATCGAACAGCATGATGTCCTGCGGCACGAACGCCATCTGCTCACGGAGCGAGGAAAGGGTAACGGCGCGGATATCCTGCCCGTCAATCAGTATGCGCCCGCCCTGCACGTCATAGAAGCGGAGCAGCAGGCTCATCAGCGTCGATTTCCCGCCCCCGGACAAGCCTACCAGCGCCACCGTGCTGCCCGCGGGGATGTCGAGGCTGATGTTTTCCACGCCGCTGCCGCCGTTTGCGTAATGAAAGCGTACTTCCTCAAAACGAAGTTGCCCGCCGCGCACTTCCAGCGGCACGGCATCCGGCAAATCGGCGATTCGCGCCGGCATATCAAGCACTTCGAACAATCGCGCTGCTGCCGCCAGCCCTTCCTGGAGCGACGTACCCACTCCCGTCATGGATTTAGCAGGCTTATACGCCATGATAAGCGCGGCGATAAAGG
>CAYMDD010000279.1:0-2652 GCA_964389045.1 uncultured Rickettsiales bacterium | reverse complement strand
CCCCGGCTGCCGCGAGGGCAAACCGGGGAATTACAACTGCTAAATGCGCCTGATGTGAATGGTGGCCCCCAGGCACATGGCGAATATGGAGCCGATCCCATCCATGTTGAGGACTTCGCCTTCCGGGAGTTCGGCTGCGAAGTCGATGCGCCTGGAATGCATCATGTTTGCATCCGGCCCTGCGTCCGCAGCGTCCTGGATGACAGAGACGGTGCCCAGAAGCTTCAGCACATCCTGCGCTTTCGACGCGTCGACGATCATCCTGTACTTCTGCAAGGCCATAACAGGCCTCCATCCCGGTTTTTCACCGGAAATGCATGCGAGGGGTTCAAGCCAAAGGAACGCCCTAGAACCTAAACCCCATCGGAGAACAGGTAGAAGCGTGTTAAAATTAGATAATAAAGGCTCTACAGTCAAGAAAAACAACAGAAATTACCGCACCAAATCCTCCCATATCCGCAAGTTAGGCGTCCGGCTTCCTGCCGTCAGGTGACGGTAGACCTGCAAATTCTCCAGCACGCGCTGCACATAGTTCCGCGTTTCGGAGTAGGGGATTTTCTCGATCCAGTTGACCGCTTCTTCCGGCGTGTTGCCGGGAAGCCCGAAATCGCCCACCCATTCGCGCACGCGGCGGGGGCCGGCATTATAGGCGGCGATGGCCTGTACGTAGGAACCGTTGAAATTCTGAATCTGCCGGGCAAGGTAAAGGCTTCCCAGCCGCACATTGTAAGAGGGTTGGGTAAGGCTCAATTCGGCATATGGAATGTCATGCTTCCGGGCGGTTTCCTTGGCGGTGCCGGGCAGGAGCTGCATGAGGCCGAGCGCGCCCGCGCGGCTTTTGGCGCGCGCGTCGAACTCGCTTTCCTGCCGCGCAATCGCCATGGCCAATGCCGGTTCGATCGGCGCATCGCTGCCCAAACCAATGCGCGGGTAGCCCGCTTCCAGCAGCAGCACGCCGCTTTGCAGCGCCCTCTTGGCGGCGCGCACGCCCATATGCGTGGAGTGCAGCTCGCGCATGAGCGTTGCCGTCAGTGCCGCCTGGCGCGGCTCCGCCGCCTCATCGATAAGGTGATTCGCCAGGGTGTTCGCCAGCTCCTCCTGGCCGTTCTCGAGGGAAAGCGTGATCGCTCGCACCAGCTCGCGCCCGCGGAAGCGCTGCTTGGCCTCCTGGCTCACGATGGGATCGGCAGGGATTTTGAGCGGCGCGGAGCCGGTGGCGGCGGCGCTCGCCAGCTGCCCATAAAACGTGCTGGGATAGGCGCTGGCGGTGTTATACCAGTGCCCCGCCGCAGCCATATCGCCGCTGCCTTCGGCGGCTCTGGCCGCCCAATAGGCCGCCCGCGCCTTGCTGACGGGATATTTTACGCTGTCGAACATGGCGTAAAACCGCGTGTAAGCCTCTTGCGGACGGTGCTGGAATTCGAGCATCAGCCAGCCTTCCAGCCACAGCGCATCGGCATAGGCTGCGCCGTCGAGATTGCCGCGCCCGGCCAGGAGACGCGCGGCCAGATCGATATTCCTCGCATCAATCGCCTCGCGCACCTGGCGCTCGCGCAGGCGCCACCATTTGTCGGCAAACGGCGGATCGGGCGGCGCCATCAGCAGCATCTCTCGCACGCCGGCATCGTCATCGCGCCGGTCGCGCCATAGCATGCGCGCGTAAATCAGCCCCGGATCGTTCAAGCGTTCTTTTTCCATTTGCAAGGCGAGATAGGCACCGTCCTTATCGTCGCTCATCAAGGCGATGCGGGCGCGCATCAGCGTGCGCAGATCGGCTGCAAGCAGCGGCAGCATGCGCTCGGCGGAGGCGAATTTCCCTTCCCAGATCAAGCGCGAGGCGCGCGCTGCATGGTCTTGGGGGGCAAGCGCCGAGCCGTGCTCCTCCAGGATCCTCGCTTCTTCGTTCTCATCGAAATCGCCGGTTTCCCAGGCGCTGCGAAGCAACTGCGCCACGTATCCGGGCGGCGCGTTTTTCCTGGCCGCGAGTTCCGCCAGCGCCACCTTGCCCGCGCCCGATACGGGCGGGTGGGCGTCGAACCAGCGGGTCAACTGCGCATCCGTCACCGCACTTGAATGGATGGCCTGCTCGGCGCGCAAAGCCAGGCGCTCCATCTTCGGCCAGTCGGGGTTTTCCTCCATAAAGCGGGTGATCTCGCCGAACGAAGCGCCGGATTGCTGGTCTTGGAGCGAGAGCCACAGGATCAGCTTCTTCAGCGCGCTGTTGCCGCTTTTGTGCGCGTGCAGCTTCGCCTCGTCCCAATTGCCCTTCTCGGCGAAGAGGAACGCGCTCTGCACCGCCGTATTCCGCTTCGGCGCCGCCTTGGCGGGCGCATGGTTTTTTGCGGGTTTCTTGGCTTCGGCGGGGTGAATAAGCGCAAGCGCGGCAAGGCTTACGCATAAAACTTGATAAACGGGGCGCAGCATGAGAACGTGGCGTTTTAAGAGAATCCGAAAAGCGAGGGAGGGGCAGTGTACTTGCCAATCGTCGTCAGCCTCAAGCAGTTTTATGCGTCGCCGCTCGGGCAGGCGGCGTGGATACAGTTATGGAAGCGCCTGCATGCCATCTGGGGCACGGCGAGCGACGAAACCATGCTCGGCATCGGCTACGCCATTCCGTATTTCTCCGGCCTGCCGGGCGGCAGCGAACTTACC
>CAYMDD010000278.1:0-2652 GCA_964389045.1 uncultured Rickettsiales bacterium | reverse complement strand
GGATTGTCAAGCTGGACGAGACCAAGATCAATGATGTCAATACCGGTAAACTGACCGGCAAAACGTTGGCAGTTATTGCATCTGCCCGTGAAACCCAACAGCAGTATGATACAGCACCGCCTCGCCCGACGGCGGTTGCGGATACGCAGCCGGAAGCTCCTATCGTCCCGCCTGGAGGGCCAGGCGCACCGCCGCCTGCAATGGGGACTGCACCGGATACCGATAGCCGCGTCGCCATCGTAACGCCCCCGCGTTCCCCGGAGACGGATGCATTGGCTCCCGCTAGCACTACAGTAAGAGATGCAACCATTGTGCGTCCGACTGAGGACCTTGCCGCCACCGTCTCCAGGAATGCTCCGCAGCGGACTGATACCCGAATCGAAGTCGTACAAGAACCTCCTGCAAGGCCGGTACAGCCAGCCGCCGGTAATGCGCCAAGGCAGCCTGATGCGGAAAAGCCGTATCAGTCCATCGGGGAGCGCATTGAGCAAATTCAAGGCCTGATCGATGGCAATCAATTCAACGCCGCCGCGGAAAAAGTTGCAGAGCTTAAGAAAATCGATGCGGACGCGGTAAAGAGAATCGACCCTGCGGCCATGGGTCGGATGGAGAGCGAACTGGCACGCCGGGATGCCGCACAGCGCTACGACCAAGCCTATGCCCGCGACATGCAGACCGCCAAGCTGGATGAGGAAGGCGTGGAGATGACCCCTTCGGAGCCTATGCGCCGTGCTCCAGGTTCGGTGCCGCTTGTGGCGGATACGCGCTCCCTCATCGACAACCCCACGCGCAACCTGCAGATCAACGTCGCCATGAGAGGCATGGCGCAGGCCGAGGCCGGGCAGCGGAGAGCGGATCAGGCTCCAGCGGCGGATGTGGCTTCCGGTACGGCGCATAACACGCTCGACAAATCAGAGAGAAAGACCGGCAATGTATTCGACAGCAGAAGCATCGGGCGCGCGGGGGCGGTCACCAATATCGCGGCACTGGAGGCGGCCGGCGCGATCAGCCGTGACCGCGACCATTACGTGAGTGCCGAGCTTCAGAATAAGGATAAGATCGTGGGCGGCAACGGCACCACTATCATTCAATCCAAAATGCTCAAAGGCGATCTCACCATCGACTTCCAGAAGGGCGGCAAGGGCGGCATCGGCTTCGACGTGCCGAACAGGGCGCAATACGATCTTACGGAATCCAAGGACGGCAAGGGCGTTATCGTCACCATCCGGGAGGAAGACGGCAAGACCAAGACCATCACCGTCAACGGCGCGGCCATGAAAGACATGGCGATGATGCGGACGGACGATAAACGCATCCATAGCGGCATCGCCTCGGCGGAGGCGATCAAAGCCAAGGAGAGCACCTTAGAATCCAAGATCAGTCTTGCCATGGCCGCCATGGACAAAGACCGGAACGGCAGCATCAGCACCGCAGAGATCGACAGCTGGCTCAAGAACAAAGATGCGCCGCAGCACAAGGATGTAACGAAAGCCTTGGGACTGGAAGGCCTTGATAAAGTGAAAGATCTCGGCGCGAAACTGGTGGCTATAGGCATGAAACCGGCGGATGATTCCTACACCCTTGCCACCAACGCCCGCGGCAATACTGCTACGCGCGCGCAAGATTCAGGCAGAACAAGCTAGTCCCGCCCCTCCTTCCACGCCGCTTCCACGGCGGCGAGGCGTTTTTGCACGGCTTCGCTCATCAGGGGCGCCTGCGCTTCGTTTAAGTGTAGCGCCAGCTTGTTTTTGCCTGCCGAAAGCTGCGTTTCAATCAAAGTTCCGGCCACGCCGCCGCTTAACGCATAGCTTAAATTCATGCACGCGCCGATCAGCCGCGCCTGGGCGCCGGCACGGGGCGTAATCAGCGCCAGGGCGGGATGCTCCGCCTTCGCTTTCAGCTGGTAGCGGCAATGGAGGGTCAAGGCCAGCTGCACACGCTCGGCGTGGGTAAGGCCGGTCAAGTTCGATTCCAGGATGCGGTGCATCGCCCAGTCGGCGCGGTAATCGGGGTGGATATAGCGGGCGATGTCGAAAAGCAGGCAGGCGGCAAAGCGCAAGCGGCTTTCGCTGTCACTTTCGTTAAGAAACAGCGGCGCCATCCACTGGTACAGCTCGCCTGCATACGTCGTCCCTCGCCCGTCCTTGACGGCGAATTCGGTGCAGCTGGAAAGCAGCACGTCCTCGGCGCGCAGGTACGGCGAGAGCTTCTCGTAAAGATACCCCTCCCGCACGCCGCTGGCGGAGAAGACGATGGATTCCGGCTTCGCGGTTTCGATCACGCGCTCGAGCACCGCCGCCGCCGGAATCAGCGTGCCCAGGCGCTTGGGCACCGCGCCGGGCAATTCGGCCAGCTTCGCCGCGGGCGTGGCGAGGATGGATTTGACGAAATGGTGGAGCGTTTTGGCCTCGACGCTGTATTGATGCAGGATGTGCAGCGGATAGCCGCATTCCAGCATCTGCATGCGCGCCAGCGCGCGAAGTGAGCCGCCGATGGCGTAGAACGCAGGCGTCCTGACGTTGAGCCAGCCGACTTCCTCCAGCGCGCCTGCGATCAGCCGGCGCATGGTTTCGCGGTCGCCCTCCGCCTGGTCGATCAGGCGGAGCGAGCCGACGGGGAGCGTGGCCTGCCTGGAAATGGCCTCGGCCCCCA
>CAYMDD010000277.1:0-2656 GCA_964389045.1 uncultured Rickettsiales bacterium | reverse complement strand
CGCACAAGGATTTCGGCAAGCCGGACTATGCGCCGCGCTACAATGTGGTCTTCAGCGTCATCGGCGCATCGCTGCTGTGGGTCGGCTGGTTCGGCTTCAATGCCGGGTCGGCGCTGGCTGCCAACGCCAATGCGGGTATGGCCATGCTGGTGACGCATACCGCCAGCGCCATGGGCGCGTTGAGCTGGATGGCCACCGAATGGTTCGCCAAGGGGAAGCCCACCGTCATCGGTATTATCTCGGGGGCGGTATCCGGCCTTATCGCCATTACGCCCGCGTCCGGCTTCGTGGATATCTCGGGGGCGCTTGTCATCGGCTTCGTGGCGGGCATGCTCTGCTATTGGGGCAGCCAGTTGAAATACAAGCTTAAATTCGATGATTCGCTCGACGTGTTCGGCGTCCACGGCATCGGCGGCATTGCCGGCGCGCTGCTCACCGGCGTATTGGCGGTGAAAGAAATCGGCGGCAAAAGCGCAAGCCTCGCCCAGCTGATCGCCCAGATCGAGGGCGTGGCCGTGACAGTCGTTTATTGCGGCATTGTCTCCTTTATTATCCTGAAAATTGTTGATATAGTCATGGGACTTCGGGTGGATGAAGCCATCGAGGAAGCCGGGCTGGATATGGCGATTCACGGCGAGATGCTTCGCTAACCCATTGAATATCATGTATGGCAGTGCTGAATCATGCCGATCACTAGGAGTGGAATGCAGTCTGGACACGAAAATAGGTGGGTTTCTTACCTGAGCGCACGCGAACCCGCCGCCGACGCAACACCCGCGCATACAGGCGGAAAACATGGTGATGGGGCGCTGAACTTCTTAGGCATCGACCTTGAGGATACCACCACCAAAATCCTCATCACCGGCTCATTGCTCGCGGGCGGGCTGGTGCTTGCGCCAATCGTGCTGCCTGCATTGGGAATCGGCGAAAATATCGTAGACGCCGCAGCGAACGATTCGCTGCGCGCCGAATGCTGTTATTCGGTCGGCAACAATGTCGGCATCGCCAGCACCATCACGGAAGCGGTAAAAAGCATTCCTGTTATCGGTTCCTATCTCGACACGTCGGAAGGGAATTACATCCTGGCGCCCGCTATCACCATGCTCAGTGGCCAGGCGGCAGGCGGCTTGATCGAGCAGATGGAGAAGAAGCAGGGCAAAAAGGGCGCTGTCGGCGCAGCCATCCGCGTCACCAGCATGGCTATCGGCGTAGTGCTGGCGCTGCCCGCGCTGCTGCCCAGCGTCGGCCACGCCGTGCAATTCCTGGCGCGGCTGGCAGGCCAGAACATGGAAGAAGTCGCCAAGATGCTCCCCGAGGCGGAAAACATCTCCGTACCGAACGCGGAACTGGGCAAGAATATCGAAGCGGGATTCCGCTCCTCCGGCCAGGCCATTGCGCGCGTTCTCGGCAACGCCGGCGACTGTCCCTCCATCGCGTTCGACAACAAAGTCGGCTTGAAAACCGGCGCAAGCCTGCTGGCCGGGCATGCGCCCTGCCTGCTCCCGGCATTCATCACCACCGCCCCCGCGCTCGCCGCCGCGCTTGGCATGCAGCCGAAGGAAGTGCGTAGGCAGGAAGCAACAAGCCTGGGGCGCTGAGGCACTAATGGCCGCGTTCACCCTTGCCCGCCCTTCCGCGTTTCTCCGCCTGTCCACGCGCCTGATGCCGTGGCTTTATGCCGCAACCGCGCTGCTGCTCTTGGGCGGTCTTGCGCAGGCGCTTTATTTTTCTCCCGCCGACTATCAGCAGGGGGAGACGGTGCGCATCATGTACGTGCATGTGCCCGCTGCGTGGATGGCGCTGGGAGGGTATGCGTTTTTGGGCTTAAGCAGCGCGGCCTATCTGGTGTGGAGGCACCCGCTCGCGGATGTCGCCGCGCGCGCCTGCGTACCGGTGGGCGCGGCGTTCACGGCCATCTGCCTTGTCACCGGCTCGCTCTGGGGCAAGCCGATGTGGGGCGCATGGTGGGTGTGGGACGCGCGCCTCACCTCCGTACTGGTGCTGTTTTTCCTCTATATCGGCTACATGGCCTTGGAATCCTCGCTGGAAGGCGCCGAGCGCGCGCCCAAGGCCTGCGCCGTGCTGGCGCTGGTGGGCTTGGCAAACCTTCCCGTTATCCGCTACTCCGTGGAGTGGTGGAACACGCTCCACCAGCCGGCCAGCCTTATCCGCGGCGGCGGCCCCGCCATCCACGACGCGCGCATGCTGGGCGCGCTGTTCACGATGGGGCTGGCCTTCGCCTGCATCTTCGCCGTACTCACGCTCTTGCGCATGCGGCTGCTTTTGCTGCAGGCGCGAATCAAGCGAATGGCGATGGAAACTTAAATGGTACGTGGTAAGTAGTAAGCGGTACGTCGTTGCAATGGGCAAAATATTGCTTTATTTACGAACTACCACTACCACCTACGACTTACGCCTATGACCTTCGTCGTCACCGACGCCTGCATCCGCTGCAAATACACCGACTGCGTGGAAGTCTGCCCCGTGGACTGCTTCTACGAGGGCGAAAGCATGCTTATCATCAACCCCGACGAATGCATCGATTGCGGCGTCTGCGAGCCGGAATGCCCGGCGGAAGCCATCCACCCCGAATCGGACGAACTGCTCAAATGGGTGGAGCACGCCAGAATATACGCCACTGCCTGGCCGAACCTGA
>CAYMDD010000276.1:1734-2660 GCA_964389045.1 uncultured Rickettsiales bacterium | reverse complement strand
TTTTCTTGGGGTCGCACATTTCTTTGTCCGATTTCTTTTCCATGTCCTGATGGAGCTTATGCTCTTCAGCGCTCATATTTTTATGATCCATGTGTTCATGCTCGCCAGCATAAGCAGCAAACGGTATGCTGAGTGCAGCAGTAGTCAGCAATAATTTCAAAGTCGTTTTCATAAAACCTCCTGTTAGTGTGAACGATTATGACCACCGTCGTGATGAACGCTGCTGAATTTTTGCAGGTTTTCTTCATTTTCAAAGTAATGCACAACTCCATCCGCCTGTGCGCCAATGACGGCTGTGGCTTTATCAACCGTCTTCCCGCTGACGGGATCGGTGGCGGTGCGCGCCTCAGCGCTCTTTTCCAGTTTTTCCTTACACATCGGGCAGCAGCCGTAATAGGTTTTTTCGCCTACGGTTATGGGAATCTGCGGGCTATCAAACAATTTGTTATTGATCATGCAGACATATTGCGGCTCGACTTTTTTCAACTGCTCGCCGCCGCTTTGAGCGGCATATGCGCCGATCGGCAAAGAAAATGAAATAAGGATCAAGAATATTCTAAATATTTGTTTCATAGTTTTTCTCCTTGTTAATGTTTATGTTCGCCGTGATCGTGTGTTTCCGGTTCCGGTTTTGTATTTTCATGGTGATCGCCGTGTCCGCCACTGCCTTCTGTCTGCGGCATGCGCATAACACCGAGGCCATGCCGGTACACAACCTCGCCGCCCTTATAGCCGGTAACCGCCAGCATTCCTGCGGCAAGCAGGATCACCGCTACAAACACGGCGTTGACGGTCTTAGCGCCGCGTTGCTTCCAGACCGCCCAGAGCGCCAGCAACATAAAGAGAGCGGCGGTGGTCAGCGCCCAGTTGCGGTGATCGGTCATGGCGGAATGGGAAGGGCCGTCATGGTTTACGGTATTATAGGC
>CAYMDD010000276.1:0-1724 GCA_964389045.1 uncultured Rickettsiales bacterium | reverse complement strand
CCGACGTCAAGCAGGCGTGGAACGCCCAGGGCGCGGTGCCGATGGTGATGAGCGCGCCGATCCATAAATTCCAGCGGGCTACCTGCAACAGGTGTTCTTTTTTCAGTACCGATCCGGCCAGGTAAAATAGCGCCGAGATGCCAAGCAGCCCTATCGTGAAATGCACGAAAATCGGATGCCAGTTGGGGATAATTTCTATCATATCGTTCTCCTAAAACATCAGTCGCAAGCCGACACTAGCGACAAAATCGTCGTGATGCTCACTTGACCTCCGCGCCAACGCTGCGGTTTCGCCGAATTTCCGTTCGTAGCTTACATCCACATAAGGCGCGAATTTTCGGGTAATTTCGTAGCGTAGCTGCATGCCGATTTCTCCATCTGCCAGCCCTGATCCCACCTCAAGCTCTGGCACGTCCTGCGCGAATAGATTGACTTCCAGGTATGGCTGCACGATCAGCCGCTGGGTAATCAGCAAATCATTTTCCTGCCGCAGCCGCGCGCTGACATCGCCGTCGTCGCTGACGAACAGATGCGCCTCGGTCTCGAAAAAATACGGCGCAAGCCCCTCGAATCCCGCCACCAGATAGGAAACTGAATGCGGCTGCGTATCATGCCGGAGGCCGATCTGCGCGTCCCAGAATTGCGCGACGTTACGGCTGTACATCGCCCAGAACTCGGCCCGGTGCGTATCGCCGTCCACGCGCTCGCCTTCGCTCTTGATCCACAGCTTGTCATAATCGGTGCCAACCCAGCCATTCAAATCCCAGGTGGCGATGGTACCCTCGCGGCTGTCGCCGATGTCGGTTTCCAGCCGGAAGGCGTGAAAGACGGTGGGATGGTCGCCATGCTCCTCGGCAGCAAATGCTGCTACCGGCATGACCGACAGGCAGGCGATCAGCGTGAGAACCTTAATGCGCATGGTGCCCTCCTTCCATTTTCACGGGTTGGGCGGCAGGACTGCGTTCGGCGGGAGCTTGCGAAGCCGGAACATCCGCCGCATCCAGCTTCGCCACCACCACCTTCGTCATCATGCCGCCCAGCATGTGGTAGAGCAGATGGCAGTGGAACGCCCATTCGCCGGCTTCGTCGGCGGTCAGCAGCACGGAATACGATCCGCCTGGCGGCACGATCACCGTATGCTTGTTGGGCAGCTTCTCCGCTGGCTGGCCGTTCTCCAGCTGCACGAACATGCCGTGCAGATGCATCGGATGCGCCATCATGGTTTCGTTGACGAATTTCAGCCGCACGCGCTCGCCATATTTGAGGTTAATGGGGCCGGAATGCTCGAACTTCTTGCCGTTGATCGTCCAGATGAATCGCTCCATGCTGCCGCCGAGCGTCACAAGAATCTCGCGCTCCGGCGCTTCCGTTTTCTCCTGTGTACCCAGATAGCGCAGGTCTTTGTAATCGAGTGCCTTATGACCTTGCGGCGTTCCGGCATCCGCCCAACCGCTTTTCATGGCATTGCCGGACATACCGCTCATATTGTGCCCCATCGCGGCATGATCCATCTGTGGCATATTATGTCCCATTGCAGCGTGATCCATCCCATCCATGCCCGGCATATCCATGTTCATTTTGCTGTGATCCATGCCGCTCATATCGTGCGCCATTCCCATATCGGCCATCGTCAGCAGCGTGCGCGGACGTTGTGCGGGAATGTCGCCCTGCATTCCTTCGCGTGGTGCCAGCGTACCCAACGCAAAGCCGGTGCGGTCGATGGA
>CAYMDD010000275.1:0-2670 GCA_964389045.1 uncultured Rickettsiales bacterium | reverse complement strand
GGGTGAGTGTTTTTGCAGCCGCGCTTTGAAGGTTTGCGGCAATGTCCTGGGGCACCTTGGCCGGAGCAAACAGGGCGATGAAGCCCGAGATCTCGAAGCCGGGCAACCCCGATTCATCAACCGTGGGGAGTTTTGGAAAGGCCTTGACGCGCCTGGAGGTGGTCATGGCTATAGGCCTGAGCTTGCCGTTGTTGATCAGCGGCACCGCGGTGGGCAACACGCTGAACATGAAATCGATCTCGCCGCTCATGATGCCCGCCATTGCCGGGCCGCCCCCCTTGTAGGGCACGTGCACCAGCCTGGCGCCGGTCATCAGCGAAAAAAGCTCCGAGGCAAGATGCTGTGTCGCGCCGACGCCGGATGATCCGTAAGTGAATTTGTTCGGATTGGCCTTTGCCAATGCGATGAACTCTTTTGTGGTCGTGACGGGCACGGAGGGGTGGACCACCAGAATATTGGGTTGAAAGACGATATTCATGATGGGGGTGAGGTCCCTCAGCGGGTCGTAGGGCAGCTTCTGATACATGCTGGGTGCGGTCGTGATGGCGCCCGCGCTTGCCACCAGCAGGGTGTAGCCGTCCGGAGCCGAATTGACCACGTGGGCGGTTCCGATCGTGCCGGCTGCGCCGGCCCTGTTCTCCACGATGAACTGCTGCTTCATGTTCTCGGAGAGCTTGCCTCCGATCAGCCTGCCAACCACATCGTTGCTCCCTCCCGGGGCGTAAGGAACGACGATGCGCACGTGGCGCGCCGGATAGTCTTGTGCGGATGCGGTGGCGGCAACTGCCGTGTAAGCGAGGATGAAGCAGAGCAGGGTGTTTCGCATAATTCCTCCAAATGCGTCCGGCGCGGCGCGCATCGACTTGGTTGACGGGCTCTCAGAGCAAGGCCTGTGCCAGTCAAACCCTCACGACGAGCTCGCGCGGGCAATTTTCCGTCCACCATTCAACACCGTTTTCCTTGATGAGAAACGTGTCCTCCGTGTGATGCCGTACTCCGTCATGGTAATAGCTGAATTCGAGGCAAACCACCGTATTGGGCTCGATGACCGTTTTGTTGGTGCGGCTCATCTTGGGCTGCTCGTGGGTGGCATGACCGATGCCGTGGCCCACGAATTCGCGCGGGAAGTTGTCCAGGTACTTGCTGATGTGCTTGTAGCCCCTTTCAAACGCCTCGTTGGCGGTGATGCCCGGTTTCAGCCACTGCCCCAGCTCGATCTGGACTTCGTTGAGCCGGGCCCAGATTTCCTGGTGCCGCTCACTTGCTTCGCCGATGAAATAGCAGCGCACGAAATCCGCCGGATATCCGAAATAGAGCGCGCCCATATCCACCCTGACGAAGTCGCCATGCTTCATGACGTGGCCGGTGGGGAACAGGTTGTGGGCTGCAAAGCTGGTGCCGGGGCCGCAGGCTATGTTGATGGTCTTGATGCCGTGCGCGCCCTCGTTGAGCATGCGGGCGCCGGCAGCGCGAAATAAATCCGCATCCGTGTTTCCCGGTTTGATCGCGGCCCGGAAACTCTCGTGTGCCTTCACCGTGATGTCCACGGCGCGCCGCAGGCAGGCTATCTCGGCCGGCGTTTTCACCATGCGCACGAGTTCGAGGTAGTGGCCGACATCCACGGTATTGGATCCAAGGCTTTCCAGCAGCCCGTGCAGCTTATCCTTGAAGCCTGCCGTCAGGCTTTCGCCCTCCGTGCCTACGGTGAGGCCCTTCACGTTCCGCTCGCCGAGCATCGCTTTTGCGGCGGCGAAAAAGTCGGGATAGAAATAGGTATCGATGTCGGTCGAAAGCTCCGACATGACGTAGGCGCGCACATCCTTGATCCACGTGCGCTCCATCGCCAGATGCAGATCGACCGCGGGGACAATCATCGCGGCTTCCCTGCCGGGATCCCGGAAAATAAAAGCGGTGAATGGCCTGTAACCGAGATTGCCGCCGTTGTGGAAAAAGCCGCTGAAATACTTCGAGTTTTCCACGCCGCGCACGACAATCAGATCTACGCCTCTTCTATCCATCATGGCGTGCAGGCGCGCCTCGTTATGAATCTTGGTCTTGAATTTCATTGCGGATCTCCTGGGGTTGGCGGGCAACGGGCCGTATGCAGAGAAACCCAGTAGACATCGATTAACTAATGCTGTCCAATATATGATTAATGTTGTTTTGATACTTTTTTGGTATTAATGGATATTCGCCAGCTAAAGTACGTGATTGCAGTTGCAGAAGAGCTCAATTTCACGCGGGCGGCAGCGCGCCTGAACATGGCTCAGCCGCCACTGACCAAGCAAATCAAGAAGATAGAGGAGGAGTTGGGCTTCCCCCTGTTTTATAGAACCAAGCGGCTTGTGCAGCTGACCGAAGCCGGCGCGGTCTTTGTGGCCAAGGGAAAACGCCTGATGGCCGATCTTGAGCATTTGCAGGACGCAAGCCGCAGGGCCAGCCGCGGCGATGCCGGGCGGATTGTGGTCGGATTTGTCGGCTCGGTAGCCTTTCATTTTTTTCCCCGGATACTCAGGGAATATCGCGCAAGCGTGCCCGGGGTCGAAATCGAATTGCACGAAATGCGCAACCGCCCGCTGATCGAGGCCTTGAGGGATGAGCGCGTCGATGTTGCGTTCATGCGCCCTTTCTTTCAGGACCAGAGCATATGCATGCAGCCGGTGCTCGAGG
>CAYMDD010000274.1:0-2695 GCA_964389045.1 uncultured Rickettsiales bacterium | reverse complement strand
CCCCAGCCCTCCGCCGTCGCGGTAGGCTTGGTCTGGCCTTTCGGCGTCTTCCCTTTCGGCGGCATAAAAACGGTCGAAGATGCGCTCCTCGTCGCCCGGCCTGACGCCCGGGCCGTTATCGGCGACGCTGACATGCAGATCGGGTTTAATCAACTGCGCGCCGATGGTGATAACCGTATCCTCCGGCGTGTGGTCAGCCACGTTTTCAAGCAGGTTGATGAGCACCTGCTCGATCAGCAGGCCGTCCATGCGCAAAAGCGGCAGCCCGTGCTCGATGCGCGTGGCGACCTTCCGTCCGCGCAGCCGAGGCTCCACGCGCATCAGCGCCGAGCCGATCAGCTCCTCGATGAAATAAAGCTCGCGGTTTAACCGCACCGAGCCGGTCTGGAGGGAAGTCACGTCCAGCAAATTAGTCACCATCCGCGCCAGCCGCGCCGCTTCCTCGTGCACCAGGCGCAGCAGCTCCCCGCGGTATTCGTCCGAAATCTTCTGCCCTTCCAGCAGCAGCGTGCTGGCTGCGCCCGTGATGCCCGCCAGCGGCGTGCGCAAATCGTGGCTGACGGAGGAAAGAAGGATGTTGCGTAGCTTTTCGCTTTCGGTTTCGACGATGGTTTTTTCCATCAGCTCCGCCGCCGACGCCCGCTCCAGGGCCGATGCCGCGATGCTGGCGAACGTCTCCAGCATGTCGAGCTGGTCGGAGCTGTAGAATTTGTTTTCCGCGTCCTGCGCCAGCCCCACCACGCCGACGATGCCGCCGGCGGCCATCAAAGGCATGTAGAGCGCGCGGGCGCTGGGCAGCGTTTCCGTGCCGCGCCCGGCGGGGGCTTTGTTAGCGTATGTCCAGCGCGCGGCGCCGGCCTCGCGCACGGGGTCGGCTTCCTCATCGTCCCCGTCGCGGTGGTGGTCGTCGAACACGCGCACCAGCTCGCCCTTGGCGTCGGGCAGCCATACGGAGACATCGCTGCCGAACGTTTCGCCGATATGGCGCGCGGCGATTTCGATCAGCGTATCGCGCCCGCGGTTGGCGGTCAGCTCGCGCGTGATGGCGTAGAGCGCGGAGGTGTTCTGCTCGCGCTTGCGCGCATAGGTCGCCTGCAGGCGCAGGCGCGACGTCTGCGTGCCGATGATGATGCCCGCCAAGAACAGCATGATAAAGGTGATGAAATGGCGCTCATCGGAGAATTTAATGCTGTAATAGGGCGGCAGCAGGTAATAGTTGAACGCCAGCGCGCTTAAAGCGGTGCCGACCATCGCCGGTCCGCGTCCGAACTGCACGGCAAGCGTGACGATGGCGATCAGGTAAATGCCCGCCAGGTTGAACGGGTCGACTTCACGGCGCAGCGGTAAAAGGATTATGGTCGACAGCGCCACGGCGGCGGGCGCGGAAAGATAGTACCCCCAGGTAGTATTGAGTTTCCACCATGGGCGCTTCTCGACCTTCGCTCCTTCGCTCTCGGCGCCCGTCACCACATACACGTCAATCGTGCCGGAGCGGCGGATGATATGGTCAGCGAGCGTGCCGTAAAGCACTTCCCGCCAGCGTGCGCGCGGCGTTTTGCCGACGACGATCTTGGTGATGCCGTTAGCCTTGGCGTAAGCGATGATGGCGTCGGAGGCGGTGCTGCCCTGGATGATTTCCGTCTTTCCGCCCATGCGCTCGGCCAGGCGCATGGTGCGCTCCACCGCCTGCTGGCTGGCGGAAGAGAGCCGGTAATGCCGTTCGTTCTCGATGTAAACGGCTGTCCATGTGGCGCGCAAGGAATTGGACATGCGCTTGGCCGCGCGCACCAGCCGGTTCGACAGCTCGTCCGGCCCGATGCAGACTAAAATGCGGTCGCTGCCCGTCCAGCCCTGCATGGTGCCGGTGCGGGTCTTGTATTTGTCCATCTGCGCATCGACGCGCTCGGCGGTGCGCCGCAGCGCCAGCTCGCGCAGCGCGATCAGATTGCCCTTACGGAAGAAATTCTGCGCCGCCCGCCGCTTCGCCCCCGGCGCGATATAGACTTTCCCCTCCTTCAAGCGCTTGAGCAGATCTTCAGAAGGGATATCGACCAGCGAAATCTCGTCTGCGCTGTCGAACAGCGCATCCGGCACCGTTTCTTTCACCCACACGCCCGTAATGCGCGCCACCACGTCGTTTAAGGATTCGAGATGCTGCACGTTGAGCGTGGAATAGACGTCAATGCCCGCGGCAAGCAGCTCCTCCACATCCTGCCAGCGCTTCGGGTGCCGCGAGCCGGGCGCGTTCGTATGCGCCAGCTCATCGAGCAGGATCAGCTGGGGTTTCCGCTCCAGCGCTTCTTCAAGATTGAATTCTTTGAGCACCGTGTTGCGGTACTGGATGGATTTCGGCTCGATGACGGGAATGCCTTCGGCCAGCCGCATCGTCTCCTCGCGCCCGTGCGTTTCCACCACGCCGATCGCCACATCCACGCCGTCTTTCAACGCCGACTGCGCGCCGGAGAGCATCGAATAGGTCTTGCCCACGCCGGCACATGCGCCGAAATAAATCTTCAGCCGCCCGCGCCCGCTTTTCTCCGCCTCGCTTTCCTCCAGCGTAATGCGGCTTAAAAGTTCGTCCGGGTCGGGGCGCGTTTGGTCGGGCATGGATTATTTAGTCACCAGTTATCAGTTGCCGTTCGCCGATCATCATGAACCAATGCCGATTGACTGACAACCGGCAACTACTTCATCA
>CAYMDD010000273.1:0-2700 GCA_964389045.1 uncultured Rickettsiales bacterium | reverse complement strand
CGGTGTTAACCTGAACACTGCTTACTCGAACATCAACAGCAACCTCGCCCGCTAATTGCCGCAAGGTTTCTGTTTCTAAGGAGACGAGCCTGCCGTATCTGCGGCAGGCTTTTCTTTTATGAAAACGGTGGCGACTTCGCCTTTATATGCCACGCGCCATTGAGGATGCCTCGATAGCTGATAAGCCTGGTTAAGCGCGTTGGGCAGGATGGCGACCTCCGTACCGAATTTCTCGAGCACCTCCTCCCAACCTTCGTGGAAGCCTTCCAGCGTTAAATAATCCTCGATGACGTCGGCAGGGTAAGCCGTATCCGCCCGCCCATCAATAATCGGCTGGATGCGCTGGTCGCTTAAATAAATCAGCAGCCCACCATATCCGTAAAAATTATAGATGCGCGCATCCGGGTAATGCTCGTTAAGGTATGAAATTTCCTCTACAGGATAATATGTAGGGTCGAGAAGCGTCTGGTTCCACGCCTGCGCCCGTACGGCGGGTATGGACATAAGCGTAAGCGCGGCCAAGCTTAAGCCTGCCGTTAGACGGAAACATGCTTTACTCGCAAAGGCTGCGGCATATTCCCGCGTTCTCATAAGGTAAGGTGTTGCAATGGCGGATCTGCTTAATGCCTGGTGCATGGAAACCGCTATCGCCGGCGTGGCGAAAATAACCTGCATGCCCAGATTCCGCGAAGCGGTCAGCGCCATGAGCGACCAGAACCACGCCAGCAGCGTATCCGCCAGGCGACGACGCGAGAGGAACGCGGGAAATACCAGGAGCAAACCCAGGTAGATGAATGTCGTAGGATTCCCGCTTATCTTCGGCGCCAGCCACTCGTGAATGTATCCTATTTTCACCAGCGGACTTTGCAGCGTAGCCAGCGCACCGGCGTAAACATCGAGGCCGTAAGGGTTAATGAGCGTGGCGAATGCGCAGGCAACGCCTGCGCCCGCGATGTGCATAGCCTGACGGGTATTCCTGCATGCCGCTGCTTCCAGGAAAAACGCGCCGATCACGGGGAACATGGCCAGAAATGAGCCGTGCATGTTCACAAGCAGCACCATGTAGATCGGCAGGCTCCATATCCACCATGTGCGGCTGCTGGTGCGTGCGATGGTGAGCTGGATATAGGTAAGCAGTAAAAGCAGCATGGCCATCTGCTGCGGGCGCACGTTCACGGACGGCTTGCAGCCGATGACCACGAGCACGGTCAGCATCAGCGCTACGATAAACCCCGATCCGCTGCGGATGCACAGGCAAAGGATTAAGCTGGCAACGGATGCGCCTAACACGGAAACGGCCACTAAAAGTCCGAGCAGCCCAGTTTTTTCCGCGATCCAGCTGATAATCACATCGTAAAGCCAGGATAGATTATACCAGGGATGACTGCCTGCCGTAAAAGACCACGGGTCGGTCGCCGGCAGGCCGTGCTTGCGGATGTAATCGCCTGCCGCCAGATGCCAGGGTGAATCGGCATCGAGAAAAATCATGCTGCGGTAGGTTTGCAGGTAAGCAAGAAACGCAATCAGGAAAAAGAAGAGAAAGTAGCGCAGCCATGCCTGCTCCGGCGCTATGGAGGATGATTTAAGCGGCGTCATAAACGGCACAGCCTTCCTGTGTACGGAATGGAACATACGTGCCGCGCATTTGAGCGTCAATCCATTCGACAATGCGGTTATAAACCGCCTGCCTGCTTAAATCCCGCAGCAGCATATGATAGCCTCGCGGAAAGTAGACCATTTCACACGGGGCGGAAATCCTCGCCGCCGCACTGAAAACCGGCTCCGGCGGCACAACCTGATCCCGTGAGCCGTAGAGCAGCAGCACGGGCTTATGCATGCCTGCAATATGATCGCGCGCCGCCTGCATCAGCTCTATCAGTCCGTAAATCGTATCGGCGCGGGCGCTTTTTTGCACCAAAGGATCGCGCGACATTTCATGCAGCAGCGGAATGTTATCGGTGGCGAGTATTTTAAGTCCGCTACCCGTAAAGCGCTTATCGGGGAAGCTGTGCGCAACCATCCATGCGACGCCGTTATAGAGGTCGTACACCAGTGTATCGCCCCATAGCGCCGGAGCGCTTAAAATGACGCCTTTGAGCGGCAGATCCTTCTCCATGGACGCCATCACCGCTGCCGCGCCGCCCATGCTTTCTCCCAACAGAAAGATAGGCGCGTGCGGGTGAATGCGCGCCAGTGCATGCACCAGCTGCGCCGCATCCATGGCAAGCCTGCCGTTCTCTGCCCACACGCCGATGCCGGGCGCCTCGCCGAATCCCCGCTGATCGAGCGCGTAAACGGCTATGCCTTGCTCGCTTAAGTAGCTTCCGGGCAAATCAAAAGCGTGCGAATAATCATTAAATCCATGCAATGCCACGATAACGGCGCGGGGAGCGGATTTCGGCAACCATGATTTGAGCGGGAGCGGCACGCCGTCGGAGGCGATGATATGGCTGGCGGTCAGCAAGGGCTGCCCGATCAGCGCCTTGGGTTGCGGCTCGGCGGGAGAACACGCGCCGATGCCGAGCATCAGAACAGACAATAAGGCTAGCTTCATTTTCCCCGTTTAAAGCCGGTGGCAACCACATACATCTCCGAAGAATCGGCGCGGCTGGCTTTGGGTTTAGCATGCTTGACGGTGGTGAAGCGTTTTTTCATTTCCGCCAGCAACTCGGCCTCCGTGCCGCCTTGGAACACTTTGGC
>CAYMDD010000272.1:0-2729 GCA_964389045.1 uncultured Rickettsiales bacterium | reverse complement strand
CTTCCAGCTGTTCGCGCGTGGGCAGCGGATCGGGCGGCGTCTTGGCGTTCCTCGGCTGGGCGGCGGGAGAACGGCGGAGCGGCTTGGGTGACGGCGCTGTTTCGGTATCGGGCGCTGCTTCAGGCGCATTGCCCGCGTTCGTAGTAGTGGCGTTGATATTGGTGGTGGCAGCCGCAGCAGGAGAACTCGCCGCGGGTTTCACCGGCTCTGCGGGCGCTTTTTCCGCAGGCGGTGCCGCTGCCGCATCCCCTTGTTTTAACACCACCGGCCTTTTTTTGAAGATGGCATGCGCCACGTGGTCCCCGGGCTGAATGTCGTAGGCGGAGGCCGCGCCGCCTTTTAAGTAGAGCACCGCCAGCACAGGGTCTTCGGAGGCCGCCGGCTCGGCCAGCTCCGCCAGCACGAGAGAGGGGAAAATCTGGGTGATATCTCCGTAAGCGTTCACGAACAGGATATCGGCGGGCGCGTACTCGTTGGCGGGCGCAACTGCAAGCACTTGTGGCGCGGCGCTGACCAGCATAAGCCCGTTGCCGTCGGGGAATGTACCGAAATGGAACCAATCCGGGCTGCGATTGGCCTCGATGTCGCGCATTTCGACATTGAAGATTTTCCCGCCCGGATCGCGTGCGGACGTAATTAACAGAGAACCGCGCGCATAAACCAATGCTGTATTTCGCTCTTTCGGTGCGGTGCTTTGCGTCTCATCCGTGTGCTTGGCCGCTGCGGTGGGCTTTTCCGCCGCTGCGCTTAAAGGAATGAGGATAAGTACGGATAGGAGGCTAAACTTAAGGAGCGAATGCGGCATGGATAATCCTGTCCCCTGGGTTAATTTTAAGCGCTTCGGCGCGCCCGGCTTCCAGTTCCAGCACGCCTTTGGCATTGCCCCCGGATTTAATCAAATCCGTTGAATGCGGAGTGGTGCTGCGGGCAATGCGGATGACGCGCCCGTCCTTGGCGATAAATACCATATCGAGAGAAAGGGGGGTGTTTTTCATCCACATGGCAACAGGGCGCTCTTGGGGGAAAATGAACAGCATACCGTCCTTGCCTTCCAGCGAAGTCCGGTGCATCAGCCCGCGCATCCATTCCTGCGGGGTGAGCGCATATTCCACTTCAAGGGTTTGTTCGCCTTTTTCCGTCTCGATTTTAAGTATCCCGCTACTGAAAGAAACCGCCTCGGGGGAAGGCCGCAAACCGCTCAAGCCAACAACGCATAAGCTCACAATCAACACCAGGATTGCTGGTTTTTTAAGCGCTTGGCGTAAAGCTGTCATTAAAACTTCACAATAATCCAAAGGAGATATTTGCTATACTGCCATATATGAGCAGAGGATTCAACGGAAGCAGGCCGGGCAGCGGCAGGTTAAGCGAAGCGGCAAAGCTTCGCCGCCTGGAGATCATGAAGGGCGGCAAGCTGCCGATGACCCAGTCGCAGCGCTATAAGCATATCATGAAGAAAAAGCTGGCCGAGCACCATGCGAAGGTGGGCGCCGGCTCGAAAATGCAGTTCCAGCTACCGGGCACCAAGGGGCCGCAGCAGAAAATGTCGAAGAAGGCGGAGGAAGCCTTAAAGCAGATGGCCGCCAAGAAGGCCGCCAAGGAGGAAAAGGCGCTCCGGCAGATGGTGGCCATCGTACCGCGCACCTACCCCGATGCAGGCCGGCTGGACGCCAAGGGCAACATCTATGACTTGGCGGGCAATATCGTGCTTAAAGTACACGCCAAGAACGCGCCTAACACCACCACCAGCGGCATGTGGATTGGGAAGTATAAGAATAAATCCATGATGACCAACCGGTTAATTGCGGAAAGTATCAAAAAATACAGCCCTTATTTCCTGAAATTGCGGCAGATGCAGCTGCTGCAGCAGCATGCCGAGCATCAGCATTATGAATCGATGCTCGCCTTGGGCGGCGTATACGGGCCGGCGGGGAACTTAACCGCCCTCGATCTGCACGGGCACAGCGCCATGCATAATGTTCTTAACCATCATCACCACGACGAGAACGACCCTCACCACGACCGCGGCAAGGTCGGCGCCACCGTCTCCGCCTGGGGCGTGATGAGCAACAACGTGCACGGCACCTACGCCGAGAATGTCTGGGGCGGCATGGCCGACAACGTCTGGGGCAGCACGCACAGCAACGTCTGGGGCGGCATCGGCGGCGATGCGTGGGGATCGCGGCGAGGGATGAAAATCTGGGGCAGCGGTCAGCCGGGGCAGAAAAACTATCTGCGCCCGATCTGGACATTCTTTACCACCATGCTCGGCTTCAAAGGCACGCGCTTAAGCTTCAAAAAAGGCCAGGGCAGCGGACGCCACGGCGGCTCCGGGCGTGCGGGCAGCGCCGCAGGACGCGCGGCGGCAGGCCGCACCGGCTCGCGGTAAAGGTCTTTGAAATCGGCGCTTCTCGCGCTTGCGCTGCCTGTTTTTCCTTTGTAAAGTCTTAAAGCTTCAAATCATACGTGAGGGAGGCGGCTCATGATGTCGCGGATTGAATCCAAATGCGTGGATAAAGGGTTGAAGATGACCGGCCAGCGCCGTGTCATCGCCCGCGTGCTCTCGGATTCCGACGATCACCCGGACGTGGAGATGCTTTATCAGCGCGCCTCGCTGATCGACCCGAAAATCAGCATCGCCACCGTCTACCGCACGCTGAAGCTGTTCGACGAGGCGGGCATCACCCAGCGGCACGATTTCGGCGACGGGCGCGCGCGCTATGAGGAGG
>CAYMDD010000271.1:0-2750 GCA_964389045.1 uncultured Rickettsiales bacterium | reverse complement strand
GCACATCGCGCGGCAACTTGAGCATTCGGCGCATCTGCGCGAGTTCTACGCCGTAAACTGGGTGCTCGCGCCGTATCTCGGCATGGAAACGTTCCTCATGCTCTTCCAGCAGTTTACGGATATTTTCACCGCGACGAAGCTATTCGTCGTCCTGGTGCTGCTGGTCAATATCACCGGGTTCATCCGCCTCCGCCGCGCCGCCATCGGGCGCGCCGGTTTCCTCGGGCTGATGGGCTTCCCGCTGCTTTACAATTCCGCGCTCTCCTGGGGTTTTCTGAATTTCTACCTGTCGATAGGATTGACGATGCATGCGCTGGCGCTGCTGCGCGCTTTACGCGGGAATCCGAAGAGACAGCTGATCGTGTTTACGCTCCTGTCGCCGCCGATGTTCTTCGTCCACGCCATCGGCTGGGCGGTGTTCGCACTCAGCACCGCGCTCGCGCTGTTTTTCGAGCGCGCGGAGCGCAGCGGCATCAAGCGCGCATTACCCGCTGCTGCCGCTTACGGCGCGTGCATCTCTATCGTGCCGTTATTGCTTTTCCCTCACCTCCCGAAGCAGAACTGGGTGACGCAGCCCTGGACCTATTGGGGCGGGTGGGATGACAAGCTGCGCGCGTTCAGCGGCGGCATTCTCTATTTTAATTACCTGCTGGATCTGCTGCTGTTTGCGGTGCTGGCCTCGCTGTTCCTGCTGCGCTTAAGCGCATTCGCGCCCGCCTTCCGCGCCATGTTCCTGGCGGGGTGCTGCCTCTCCCTCTTGGTGCCGGTGCGGCTGGAGGGCGTGCATTTCATGGATTTCCGCCTGCCGCTGCTCCTCCTCTTCGTAGCCGCGGCGTCGCTGACCGACAGGCCTGCCAGAACCCAGGCCGACCAATGGACGAAAACGCTCCTTTACGCCGCGTTCGCGTTGATTGCGCTGTGGCGCTACGCGGAAGCCGTACAGAGCCACCGCCGATGCAGCCTGATGGCGGAAGCATTCATAAGCGACATCCGCGCCACGACGGAACCAGGCTCCACCATCCTCGATTTCGCCGATTACGCGCCGAACGTTGCCTGCGGCTCGCAGCAGAGCTTTCAGCACTTAAACAGCCTCTCGGTCATCGCCAACGATCTGTTCGCGCCCACCGTCTTCACCGCCATCCCGCCCATCGGCATCCGTGAGGCTTACGCCGATATCGACGCCAAGGCCTTCTCCAGCGCGCCCGCGGAATTTCTGGATATCGCGGAACTCACGAAAAAACAGGCCGAGCACGCCGCGATGCCGCCGGGAGGCTATTTTTACTGGCTCTATTGGCCGGAGCGTTTCCGCTACGTCGTGCACCAGCACCGGCAGGGTAAGCGCGCGGATGCGCCCATCCCGCCATTTCTCGAACCGCTGGCGGAACGCCCATATTATACGATTTACAGGAATACGTTACTGCCTTAATCAGCGTTTCAAGGCATATTGACCAGAAGTCAATATACACCGTACCAAAACAGCTAGACGAAAGGGATAGGCGATTCCCGCTTAGGGTGGGGAATCGGGGTATTGTTGTTAGGACTGGGTGAGACTGTCCCGGTAGAAACCGAAGAAATCTTCCCAGCTCCATTCGATGGCAAACGGAATCCGCTTCACGCAGTCAGGCTGTACCCGTTTGGCCTCGTAGTAGGCATGTTCCATGGCCTCATTTCTGAAGATATGGATGTTGAAGACATTGCCGTTCCTGAAGTGAATGGCAATGACTTGACCGCTCTTCATCGTGGCAGCCACGTAGACGTCTGGCCCGATGGTATCCGGAGTGATCCGCTCAGTGCTCATGGTTTTATACCCTTCGCTGAATTGGACGTCGAAGGAAACCATCACTGTGTCTGCAAAACCCTAAGGATCGATACGCATCGATATTTTTGCAGAAGGTGAAATTCGACTGTAGCAAACGGGCAAGATTTTTGCAAACCACGCTTGAATCCCGCGTTAAAAGCACCATGTAAACCTATACGCAACAAGCGCATTTACGGAAAAAAGCCGACATTGTAAATTTTCCGTATTTTGGCGCTTGACGGGGCGGATGGTTTTTGCCATATATGCCCTCCCACCGACGCAGCGACGGCTTTTGAAAACAAAGGTTGACGCCCCTGTAGCCTTTCAGGTATAAGTGGAAACTTCGACGCCGCGTTTCAGCGGCTGTCTGCCGATTGAAATTGTGAAGAGCATTTAAGCGCAGGTGGCGTTGTGTAGGCAACGATCCCGGCATTTTCCTTGGGTTCGCACCCGGAACATACCAGGTTATCGTTGATAAACCATTAACAGCACAATGTCACTGCGTACCATGTAATGAATAATACCATGACGCAACTATCACCTTCGGAAGAAGGATGGATAGGTGATGTTGTGCGTGTTTCCGATTTTGAGGTTCCAACGTTTCGTTGGAACAAATTTGCCAGATGAATTTCATCTGACAGGATCATAACTTGAGAGTTTGATTCTGGCTCAGAACGAACGCTGGCGGCAGGCTTAACACATGCAAGTCGAACGCCCCGCAAGGGGAGTGGCAGACGGGTGAGTAACACGTGGGAACGTGCCCTAAGGTTTGGAATATTCCCGGGAAACTGGGAGCAATACCAAATGTGTCCGCAAGGAGAAAGATTTATCGCCTTAGGATCGGCCCGCGTCAGATTAGGTAGTTGGTGGGGTAATGGCCTACCAAGCCGACGATCTGTAGCTGGTCTGAGAGGATGATCAGCCACACTGGAACTGAGACACGGTCCAGACT
>CAYMDD010000270.1:0-2765 GCA_964389045.1 uncultured Rickettsiales bacterium | reverse complement strand
GAGCTGCTCAAACCCCATTTCAAAAATGAGATGGTGGCGGGCGGCATGGCGGCGCTGGGGTTAGACATCGTGTGCCGGATCGCCTTTTCGCTCGTCAACGCCGTCATCATGCGCTTTATCAAGGAGGGGAGCGATGTCGGCATGCTCGACAATGCGCTGGGCCTCGGCTTCGGCGCGATGCGCGGGGCGTTCCTCGTTTCGCTGGGTTATCTGATCCTCACCATGTTCATCAGCTCCGAGCCGGACAAGCAGCCCAAATGGCTGAAAGAAGCCTGGAGCCGCCCGGCGGCGGAAAAAGGCGCGATGATGCTGGCGAGAATCGCGCCCGATTATCTGCAAAACCGAACTTCGCTTAAAAACAAGATGGACGGCAAAGACCCCGCAACCGCCAAATCGCTCCGCGAGCGCATCGGGGCAAGCGAACCGAGAGAGGATTCAGCCGAGCCTTCAGGAGGAGAAATTACGCAGCTTATCAAGCATTTGAAGCAGAAAGAACAGAAACACGCCGAATAGCGGGAGAGTTCCTCCCTGTATTTCCGTTTGCGCGTTTTTTCGCGTTTATCCGGTTGTTTCATACTGAAAATAGCACTACATAACGGCTTATGCACTTCCCCCAGCACCCTTTCGGCCTGCCCGGAGACACCGACAAGCCGCGCGAAGAATGCGGCATCTTCGGCATTTTTGGCACGGAGAACGCCGCCGCCCATACCGCTCTCGGCCTGCATGCGCTCCAGCACCGCGGCCAGGAGGCGGCGGGCGTGGTGACGTATGACGGTTCGCACTGCACGGCGCACCGTGCTCTAGGCCTGGTAGGGGATAATTTCAACTCCGCCGATATTATCAGCAAGCTCAGAGGCTATATCGCCATCGGCCATGTGCGCTATTCCACTACCGGAGATACGCTGCTTCGGAACGTGCAGCCGCTTTTCGCCGATTTCAGCTTCGGTTCCCTCGCGGTCGCTCATAATGGCAATTTGACCAATGCCTTGCAGCTCAAAAAAGAGCTGATCGAGCGGGGTAGCCTGTTCCAATCCACCTCCGACACGGAAGCCATCATCCACCTGATCGCGTTCAGCCAGGCGCGCACGGTGGAAGACCGCTTAATCGACGCGCTGAAGCAGGTCGAGGGCGCCTATTCGCTGGTGGTGCTCTCGGCAGGCCAGCTGATCGGCGTGCGCGACCCGATGGGCATAAGGCCTTTAGTGATGGGCAAGCTTGGCGAAGCGTTGGTTTTCGCCTCCGAAACCTGCGCGCTCGACATTATCGGCGCGGAGTATGTGCGCGATGTCGAGGCCGGAGAAATGGTCATCGTGAGCGGCCAAGAAGTGCGTTCCATCCGGCCTTTCGTTCCCACGCCCAAGCGTTTCTGCATTTTCGAATATGTTTATTTCGCCAGGCCGGATTCGCTGGCGGAAGGCAAGAACGTCTACGACACCCGCCAGCGGATCGGCATGGAGCTGGCTTACGAGGCGCCCGTAGACGCCGATATCGTGGTGCCGGTGCCAGACTCCGGCATCCCGGCGGCGCTGGGCTACGCCAAGGCGTCCAAGATTCCCTCCGCGCTGGGTATCATCCGCAACCATTACGTCGGGCGCACCTTTATTGAACCTTCCGACCATGTGCGGCATCTGGGCGTGAAGCTGAAACACAACGCCAACCGCGCGCAGCTGGCAGGCAAGCGTGTAATCCTGGTGGACGATTCCATCGTGCGCGGCACGACGTCCAAAAAAATCGTCAACATGGTGCGCGAAGCCGGCGCCGCCCAGGTGCACATGCGCATCGCCTCCCCGCCCACCACGCATTCCTGCTTTTACGGCGTAGACACCCCCTGCCGCGACCAGTTGCTTGCCGCCCGCAATGACGTACAGGCGATGGGCGAGCTGATCGGGGTGGACAGCCTCGCGTTTCTCTCGATTGATGGCCTCTACCGCGCCGTGGGTGAGAAAGGCCGTGATAACGCGCAGCCGCAATATTGCGACGCCTGCTTCACCGGCGATTACGCCATTGAGCCGAAGGATGCATTCAACACCGGCGAGTTGAACAGCAGGCAACTGGGCTTTAAGGGGTTTGCAGAGGTTTAAGGGAACGGCCTGCTTTTCCCGACCTCATTTGCCTTGACTGCATCGAACGTATCCTCGCCGATGAACGCCGCGCAGACACGCTGGCCTTCGAGTGCAATATCCTGCGTGATAAACCCATCATCATCGATGCCTATTGCGTTTGCGATACCGGAGAGAATGCGCAATCCGAATTCTGCAAGAAACGCCTCTTCTCCTTCTAACATCACGCGCGGAAACGCGGCCATTTGGTACTCACCGTCTGCAATGGGCGGATTGTTCGAAATGACCGTTTGTTTGGAATACATAAAAAGAGTTTGCTCAAAGTGAGAAATATTTCTTTCAAGCTCCGCTATTTCCGGGGTTTCCGGAAATGAAAACGTGACCATGCGCCGATCCGCATCGTACTTCAATTGATAGATTTCCGCAGGATTCTTTGTAAGCGCTGCGAATTCCAACGCCTCGGCGTTTTCATTATCCGTTATACGCCGTAACGCGGCAACCGTATGCGCAGTGATGATGATATTGGCAATTGCTTGCCCTTCTTCCCTGCTGACATCGGGAATTTCAAAGCCCGTTCTTTGCTCGTAGGATAAATGGTCATCCCGCAATTGAGTACGCTTTTCCCGTAGTATCCGTTTGGCTTCCTCAAAAAAACGTTTAGGCATTCTTTAAAATCCGATATTTACTTTAATTGCACATCAAGGG
>CAYMDD010000269.1:0-2766 GCA_964389045.1 uncultured Rickettsiales bacterium | reverse complement strand
CAGCTGCGCCGTGCCGCCGTTTCCGTCATATCCAACATTGCCGAAGGAAGCCAGCGCGGTGCGCTGGCGGAGGTGGAAACGCAAGCGATTATTGCCCATGACCGCCGCTATATTGCAGATGCGGTAAAACTAGATATCGATACTGTCATTGATGAAGTAAGCAGAATGCTCATGGGTTTGATTAAATCACTTAAAGGCGCATGAATGGCAGTAACACTCAACACTCAGCACTCTTTACTCGGCGCTCTCATGTCTCGCGGCTCTGCGTTCCTCGGCTGCCCCTATGCCATTCTCGGCGGGGCGATGAGCTGGGTTTCCGAGCGGAACCTGGTGGCAGCACTTTCTAATGCCGGGGCGTTCGGCGTTATTGCCGCATCCTCCATGCCGCCGGAGTTGCTGGAGCAAGAAATTATCGCCACCAGGGTGCTGACCTCGAAACCCTTCGGTGTCAACCTCATCCTCATGCACCCGCAGCTGGCGGAGTTGATTGCTGTTTGCGCACGGCAGAAGGTGGGGCATGTGGTGCTGGCAGGGGGGATTCCTTCCGCCGCCAATATCAATGCCATCCATGCCTACGGCGGCAAAGCGGTTGCTTTCGCGCCGTCGGCCATCATCGCGCGCAAGCTGGTGCGCTTGAAGGTAGATGCGCTGGTGATCGAAGGGATGGAGGCGGGCGGGCATATCGGCCCGGTTTCCACCTCCGTGCTCGCCCAGGAAATTCTGCCGCAAATCCGCGACGTGCCGGTGTTCGTAGCGGGCGGCATCGGGCGGGGGGAGGCGATTGCCTCCTATCTTGAAATGGGCGCATCCGGCGTGCAGCTGGGCACGCGCTTCGTGTGCGCGGAGGAATCCATTGCGCATCCGGCTTTCAAGACGGCGTTCATCCGCGCCAGCGCGCGCGATGCGCAAGTCTCGGTGCAGGTAGACCCGGATTTTCCCGTGATTCCGGTGCGCGCCCTGGCCAATAAAGCCACGGACGAGTTTACCCGATACCAGCACGAGGTGATCGCTAGGCACCGCGCCGGTGAATTGGATAAGAAGGAAGCGCAGCTGGCGATTGAGCATTTCTGGGCAGGTTCGCTCCGCCGCGCGGTCATCGAAGGGGATGTGGAGCGCGGCTCGGTGATGGCAGGGCAATCGGTAGGGCTGGTAAGCGGCATCCAGCCGGTAGCCGATATCCTGGCGGAACTCATGGCGCAGGCCGGGGCGCAGCTGGCCAGGCGGCAAGCTGCTTGACCTTTCCTTTCTTCTTTCGGCAGAGTTGACGGGTCTATGAAAAAGCCCCTGCCGCTCAAAACCGTCGTTTCCGCAGCGCCATTGGCGCTTTTGCGCGAAGTGCGCGATATCATGGCTTCGGCCATTGCGGCGCAGGCGCGGCTCGACCGGGTGGTCAAAGCGATCGCCAGAAGCTTCGCTTCGGCAGTATGCTCGGTCTACCTGCTCCGCGCCGGCGATATTCTGGAATTATTCGCAAGCGTGGGATTGAACCCCGGCTCGGTGCATTTAACCCGGCTTAACGTGGGCGAGGGGCTGGTGGGGGAGATTGCAGCCACGGGCGAATCCATTAACTTGGCGGAAGCGTCGCTCCATCCGAAGTTCGTCTACAGGCCGGAGACGGGCGAGGAAATCTACCACTCGTTCGTAGGCGCTCCGATCTTGCAGGCCGGAAGAGCCATCGGCGTGCTGGTGGTGCAGGGGAAGGAGGCGCGTGTCTACAGCGTCGAAGAGCTGGAAGTGCTGCAAACGGTGGCGATGGTGCTTTCGGAATTGGCAGTGTCCAACCAGTTCGTCTCGCTGGAGGAGCTGGAGACTGGTACATCCGCCGCCATGCTCGCGCAGGGCAGAAGCGGTATCCGCCTGTCGCCGGGTTTAGCGCAGGCGCCGGCGCTGCTGTTCGAATCGAGGCGGGCGATCACGCAGCTGGTGGCGAATGATCCAAACGCGGAAGCCGAGCGTCTGCATGCGGCGGTGGAGACACTGGCGGCGACGCTTGAAACCCTGATCGACCAGGCGAGGCGTTCGGCGCGCCAGGAAGAGCACGACATCCTGGAGGCGCATCTGCTCTTGAGCCAGGACAGGGGCTGGCGCAACCGCATCGATGAAGCTATTCAGGGAGGCTTGACGGCGGAAGCGGCGGTGCGGCGCGTGGAGGAGGAGCTGCGCGTACGCATGGCGCAGGTTTCAAGTCCCTATATCCGTGAGCGCATGCAGGACATGGAGGAGCTTTCCAACCGGCTGATCCACCATCTGCTCACCCGGGAGGAGGCATCCGCATCGCAAGAGATGCCGGAGCGCTTCATTCTGGTGGCGCGCGCCTTGGGGCCGGCGGAGATATTGCGGCTCGATCCCGCACGCTTAAAAGGGTTGATTCTGGAAGAAGGCTCCGCCTCCTCCCATGTGGCGGTGGTGGCGCGCGCGCTCGATATTCCGGCGATTGCGGGCGTGGAGCGCGCCACTTCGCTGATCCGCGACGGCGACATGCTGATTCTGGACGCCGACGGCGCCGAAGTGCAGGTCCGCCCGTCGGAGGATCAGCTGATTGCTCTGGAAGAAAAGAAAAAGGCGCTGGAGCAAAAAAGCGCGCATTATGCGCAGCTCGCCCCGCTGCCTGCAATCACTAGAGATGGTGTCGATATTGCGCTCAATCTCAATGCAGGATTGACGGTTGACGGTGAGGCCATTGCGCATTGCGGGGTGGAAGGAGTAGGCTTATACCGTACCGAGCTACCGTATCTGGCAGCGGCGGATTTTCCTTCCGAGGCCGCG
>CAYMDD010000268.1:0-2804 GCA_964389045.1 uncultured Rickettsiales bacterium | reverse complement strand
GGAATGTCCTATGGCGAAGATGATGAAAATGGATCATGGCCAGAAAATTGACATGCAGGGCATGGAAGATTGTGAAGGCTGTGATAAAATGGCCAAGCAGGAACAGAAGAAATCCGGTTGCTGCGACGATGCTGCTTGTAACGCTAAATGTTCAGCCTTAAGCGGCGGCGTTACGATGAATCTTCCCGCGTATAAAGCTGACCTGCCTGCCATTAGCGATCAGGCCAATAGGTTTTATCCCGCCGATGCCGCAATCGCATCCGCGCATCTTAACTCCCAAGAACGCCCTCCCAAAACCCTCTCGTAAGGAGAAGTGTGTCCGCAATCTGGCGTAAAGCCTAGCGGATTGCTTCTCGCATGTGTTCTGCCGCGTGCTCGGCAGTCAATTCACTACGAGAGGTTTTATGTTCAAATACTTAATGATAGTGCTGGTTTTGACCGGCGCGGCGCTCCCAGCAAGAGCGGAAGAGCCGCAGGAAATAGGCACGCTGACGCGGCTGGAAGAAAAGCTGCGCCAGCATCCGGAAATTGCCGCTTATGCCAGCCGGGTGGAAGCCTCCGGCAGTTTTGCCAAAGGCGAGATGGGGTTGCCCGATCCGATGCTGTTCATCGAGCAGGAGGACTACCGCTTCCGCTCCGACATGGGACGCGGCGGCGGAGATAAAATGATCGGCTTCAGTCAGCAGATACCGCGCTATTCCCTACGCGAAGCGCGTTCTGACCGGCTGAAAGTTGAATCGCGTAAGAACAAGCTGCTTCAGGATTATGCCTTCGCCGCCATGAAAGCGAAGATGATCGCTTCCTTCGCCAATCTGCAAAAGGTCAAGGAATTGCACTCTATCGCGCTGGAGCAGGAGAAACTGCTCAAAACTCAGCGGCAGAGCCTCAAAGGAAGCGTTGCCGCGAACCGCGTGGGTTTAAGCACCGTGCCGATGACGGACGCGGAGATTCAGGAAATCGACATTATGCTGTCCGAGCTGGAGGAAGAACGACACGGCATCGAAGCCATGCTCATAAACATGCTAGGCGAAGTGCCGGACGTTACCCTTCCTCCTGTTGAAATGGCGGCATGGAAGAACGATCCAACTGATACTTACCCAGTAGTGATTGCCGCCTCTGACATCGATATGGCGAAGAAAGACGTGGACATCCGCGAAGCAGAGTACGGTCCCAATTTCGAGATTCGGGCAAGTGGGGGAAGAATGAATGACGGATCGGACGGCGGTTCTATCATGCTGGGCTTAAGCATTCCCCTGTGGGCGTCGGAAAACCAAAAACCGAAATTACAAGGCGCGAAAGCCTCGCTTTCGGCGGCGGAATTCGACCGGGATGCCGTCAAGCGCCAAATCATTGAGAAGCTGGATCACCTGAAGGCGCAGATCGACACCAGCATCAGAAAAATAGAGCTATTCGAGAAGAAGGAATCTCTCCTGAAAGCGGCGGCGGACGCCGCTTCGAGGGAGTATGAGGCGGGCAAAGGCGATTTTGCCATGATCCTCAAAACCCGCCGCGAAGCCTTTTCGGTGCGGGCGCAGGCGGCAACGGAGCGGGCGAAACACACCGCGCTCGTCGCCGATTTTAACCGTTACATTATAGGAGAATCCCAATGAACCGACATCTTCCAGCGATGCTATTGGCGGCCTTTACGCTGACTACGGCGAACGCGGCGAACGCCAAAGAATACACCATCAAAATGGTAACACATGAAGATAAGGGCGCTTACGCCTTTGAGCCGAACGAAATCACTATTCAATCCGGCGACACGGTGACGTGGGTGAACGCGCAGGACGACATGCACAACGTCATGAGTGAAAGTCTTCCTAAAGGCGTCAAGCCGTTTGAAAGCCCGATGTTGGAGAAGAAAGGCCAAAAATGGTCGCACACGTTCACACAATCCGGCACCTATGCTTTTCATTGCCACCCGCATGCGGAAGCGGGAATGCGCGGCACGGTCATTGTGGATCAGCCTTCCAAACCGGAAGAATCGCAATCGACCGGCCACCATCATGACCAAAGCGGCCATGGAAATCATCACTAACCAATGGAGATCATCATGAAGAAATTACTCAGCACTCTCGTTATCGCCCTCGCTCTGCTCACCGGCGCGGCTTACGCCGAGGATAAACCGAGTCCTCTTACGGCGCAGCAAGCCATTGAGCGTCTGCAATCCAGCGAGCCGGTCTATTCCTGCTCAATGAAAACCGACTGGTTTTCCGATAAGCCCGGCCAATGTCCATGCTGCACGATGGATTTGGAAAAAGTGAAGGAGATCAGGGATGGCAAAGCCGTTTTTGACGATCACGACATGAATATGATGGAGAAGAAGTAATGAAAAAATCATCGCTGCCGTTTCTTATGGGCGCTTTTATCGGCGTTCAGGCATTGCTGAACGGGGTAAGCCTTGTGCTACCTCCGCAAGCACACACGGCCTTGGATAGTCTATCCAAGGCCAGCCTTATCTCGTCGGCCTATGCCGAAGAAGCGGCGGCGGTGAAATATACCTGCCCAATGCACCCGCAGATCATTTCCGACAAGCCGGGGCAATGCCCGATCTGCGGCATGGATTTGGTGGCCATCGACCACGGCCACGATCACAGCCAGAAAGAAGAAGCGCCGAGCAACGTGGTTCAGGACGATTCAGGTCGCAAGGTGCTCTACTGGCACGATCCGATGGTGCCGGGGAAGAAATTCGATAAACCCGGCAAGTCACCTTTCATGGATATGGAGCTGGTACCAAAATATGCCGATGAATCTGGCATGGAGGAAAGTGGCGGCAAGCCGATGGTCTCCATCAGCGCCGAGAA
>CAYMDD010000267.1:0-2811 GCA_964389045.1 uncultured Rickettsiales bacterium | reverse complement strand
TGGTGCTCCCCCGCGGACTAAACTCGAACCGGGTTGAGCAATTACAGGTGGTTATAAAAGACTGGGTGGAGATTTACAAGTCCCCGCCGCAACTGGATGGCAAAACCTTCCAGTGGGAACCGCTAAGTGTAGCAGCGTAGCAAGGACATCAAGCCATGACATTCGACCTATCAGTGGAAAGCGACATCAAATCGCTGCGCCGGGGGCTGCACGCCCTAGAAAAGCAGGTTGTGCCGGAGGCAACGGTTCGGACGCTAAACCGGGTAGCAGATAGCGCCAAGGTCGCCAGCGCCTCGCATATCGCCCCGCAGATGGGTAGCAGGCAGGCTGGTATAAAGCGGCGTATCGAAACCCGTCGTGCCAGCTTCAAACGCCTGTGGGCGACGTTGGTTGCAAGTGATCGCCCCCTGCATCTTATCGAATTCGTGGTGGGGTCGCGCAAGCCGACACAGCAGCCCGGTGGGAAGCGCGGTCCGGTAAAAGCGAAGGCATGGGGAAAAACGAAAACCTATCGCGGTGCGTTCATCGCGCCGCGTAAGAAAGGGTCGAGCAGCACGGAAGTGTATGTGAGGAAATCAGGAAAGCGGTTGCCGCTGAAGATGCTGTTTGGTCCCGGCATCATGCAGCTATTCAAGCAGCGGGAGAATGCGGCAATCATGGAAGCCAAGGTAAAAGAGCGCCTGCCGGTGGAGTTTACGCAGAACCTCGCCTATTACCTGTCGCGGTTGAAGCGTTAGTATTCGCTGGTGAGCATGATGGTGAGAACGCGGGTGGTGATGTCCGGGTTGGCCGGGTCTTCAGAACCGTATTCCAAGCGGTTGTCGTAATAGCTGATTTTCCAGAAACAGCTTACCCCGTTCACCACTACCTTGCCGAAGTCATGCTCACCATACGGGTCGTTATCCTCGGTGAATGTATCGAACTCCTGCACTGCGCGGAAGATGGCGTGCTGTGTGTCTTCCGGTAGTGCGGTGATGCCGGGTGTCATCATCACTTTGCCACCCCAATATGTCTGGCGCAGACGGTCATTAAGGGCGGCGATGCGGGTGATGGTGGTGTCGGGTGCAGTCTGCATATGTTTCTCCTTTAGGAACAGTTGGTTATTCCTAAACGGATAACAGGGCTGCACCTGCAATCAACGCTCTTTTATATTTCATTACAATAACTTGAACAGGTGTGCCGATGCCATTTTAGCATGGGGTGCTGCCTTGGTCATGGCCTCAAATGGAATAGGCTGTGGGGTAGAAGCATCCCGGCAACGGCACCTGTAGCGGCGCTTCCCGGTGGGGAGTGGTCAAGCCCCTTTGACCTGCTCTGCCCCTGGAGCGCCCGCCTGCCGCCGCGTTGTGATCGGGCGCGGCGGCGGGTCCTTCCCGGCCACCCTCCACGGGTACGCCGCGAGCGCGGGATTTCGCTAGGGACAGAGTTGGAATGTCCATTTCGTTTCGTTTTTTTGGTGCTGTTATTGATGAACATCAACAGCTTCCAGAAATCAAAAAACGAAATGGGTCGGTCAAAAAAACGAAATGGGTGTGTTTATGAAAATAGAACTGATGCCGGTGGATCAGGTGCTTCCGTATGCGCGGAATCCACGAATTAACGCGCACGCGGTGGAGAAAGTCGCGGCTTCCATCAAGGAGTTTGGCTTCCGCCAGCCGATTGTCGTGGATGGCGAAATGGTGATTGTCGTCGGCCACGTTCGATACGAGGCGGCGAAGCGGCTGGGTCTGAAAAAGGTGCCGGTGCATATCGCCACTGACCTCACGCCGGAGCAAATCAAAGCCTATCGCATCACGGACAATCGCGTGGGCGAGGAATCGGAATGGGACAAGGCGCTTCTGCAGCTGGAAATCGTGGAGCTGGAGGAAGCGGCATTTAGCGCGGAGTTATTGGGGTTCAACGATGAAGAACTGCGGGACATCAAGGCCTCGGTGGATGGCCTGCTGGAAGATGGTTTTGGCGCAGACGATGATGATGACATCGAGGAAGCCGACACCACCGCACGCATCGGCGCATACAGTTTCCCCATCCCGCGTGAGCAATATCTCGAATGGCTGGAGGACATCAAACAATCCGCCGGGTTCGAGAAAAAGGAAATCATCGCAGAACTGAAACGGCGGTTAGGATTATGAAACTGGTCGATGTCACAGAGATTGAACCCTCTACTTACAACCCGCGTGTTGCTGACCCGGCGCGGCTTGATCTGATTGAACTGTCACTGCGTAAACTCGGCTTCCTCCTGCCGCTTTACGCCACGCCCGATGGTGAAATCATTTCCGGCCACCAGCGGCATCATGTCGCGTGCCGGATGGGTGCGAAACAGGTGCCGCTGGAAGTCACCCGCTCGATGGATTTAGCGGAACGTAAGGGCGTGAACGTGGTGTTTAACCGCGCCACCAATGACCTCGGCCAGAGCGATACGGTAGCGAAGATTAACGAGCAGCTGAAGGCAACGGACGTGCGGAAGCTGGCGGAGTGCATCCCCGATAAGGAGGTGAACACGCCGGAGTTTTACCCATGCCTGAATGCGAAGATGCACCCCATCGCCCCGTTTCTGAAAGCGAATCAGGGGCGCTGGAAGGCCTACTCGCTGAATATCGCCAAAACGCTCAAGCGGCGCGGCATCACCATGCCTATCGTCGCTACGCGGGATTACCGGGTCGTGAACGGGATAGGTAGGTTGCAGCACGGTGCTGAACTCGGGCTTGCACAGGTTCCGGTCGTGTTCGTCACCGACGAGGAAGGCAAGCTGGCGGAAGCCATGCTGAATTACCTCTCGATGGATTTTGACATCCACCGTCGCTACGAAGA
>CAYMDD010000266.1:2392-2818 GCA_964389045.1 uncultured Rickettsiales bacterium | reverse complement strand
CCGTAAACGGGAGGGGTAAATTAAATAATTATTTATATTACTACCGCGACGCCATGGGCGCAGGCCTGCTCAAGATCATGGCGAAGATGGGCATATCCGTCGTCAGTTCCTACCGCGGCGGCCTGAATTTCGAGGCGCTGGGGTTAAGCCGCGCATTCGTGGCGGAGTTTTTCCCCGGCCTGCCCTCGCGCATTTCCGGCATCGGGCTTTCCGGCATCGAAAAGCGTGCGCTGGCGCTGCATGCGAGCGCGTTTTTCTCTTTCTCCTCTCCCCTAAACGGGGAGAAAATTCTGATGCTGCCTGTCGGCGGGCAGTACCGCATGCGCGCGGGCGGCGAGCTTCACGCCTGGGACGGGAAACTGGTTCACCTGTTGCAGACGGCGACCGCAAACGGCTCTTACCGGCAGTACAAAGCCTATGCAGAGG
>CAYMDD010000266.1:1498-2382 GCA_964389045.1 uncultured Rickettsiales bacterium | reverse complement strand
ATGCCGCAGGTTGCGCTCCGCGATCTGCTGGGGTTTAAATCCCCGCATGCGCCGGTGCCGCTTGAGCAGGTCGAATCCATCACCGAAATCCGCAAACGCTTTATCGCACCCGCCATGTCCCTGGGCGCGCTCTCGAAGGAAGCGCATGAGACGCTGGCCATCGCCATGAACAGGATGGGGGCGAATTCCAATTCCGGCGAAGGCGGCGAAGGGGCTGAACGTTACACTCCGCGCGAGAACGGCGACAACCTCAATTCGGGCATCAAGCAGGTCGCCTCGGCGCGGTTCGGGGTGACGGCGGAATATTTAAACTCGGCGTCCGAACTCCAGATCAAGGTGGCGCAAGGGGCGAAACCCGGCGAAGGCGGGCAGCTGCCCGCGTTTAAAGTGACCACGGAAATTGCGCGCCTGCGGCATGCCACGCCGGGCGTATCGCTCATCTCGCCGCCGCCGCATCATGACATTTACTCCATCGAGGATTTGGCGCAGCTGATTTACGACTTGAAGCAGATCAATCCGCGCGCTTATGTCTCGGTGAAGCTGGTAGCGCAGTCGGGCATCGGCACCATTGCCTCCGGTGTGGCGAAAGCGATGGCGGATAAGATCGTCATCGCCGGGCATTCGGGCGGCACGGGCGCGTCGCCCTGGTCGAGCATCAAGCACGCGGGCATCCCGTGGGAGATGGGGCTGGCGGAGGCCAACCAGGTGTTGACCTTAAACCGCCTGCGCCACCGTGTGCGCCTGCAGACGGACGGCGGCCTGAAAACCGGGCGGGATATCGTGATTGCCGCGCTGCTGGGCGCGGAGGAATTCGCGCTCGGCACCGCTTCGCTGGTGGCGATGGGCTGCCTGATGGTGCGACAATGCCACAGCAACAGCTGCCC
>CAYMDD010000266.1:0-1488 GCA_964389045.1 uncultured Rickettsiales bacterium | reverse complement strand
GTCGGCATCACCACGCAAGATCCGCGCCTGCGCGAAAAATTCGCCGGCAGCGTGGAGAAGGTCATCCACCTCTTCAGTTTCGTGGCGGAGGAAGCGCGCGAAATCATCGCCTCGCTCGGCTTCACGCGGTTCGACGACATCATCGGGCGCACCGATTTGCTCACGCAGATCAACCGCGGCAGCGAAGACCTGGTGGATCTCGACTTAAATAATCTCCTCGTCAAGGCGGATGCGGGCGGCAATCCACGGATTTTCTCGCTCGCAGCACGCAACGAAGTGGCCGATACGCTCGATGCGCAGATGCTGCGCGACGCGGCGGAGGCGCTGGAGCGGGGGGAGAAAACCGAGCTAGCCTATACCGTCAGCAACACCATGCGCGCCATCGGCACGCGGCTTTCTTCCGCCATGCTGCAACGGGGCGGCGCTTCCCAGCCCGACCGCATCACGCTGACCCTGCGCGGCTCGGCAGGCCAATCGCTCGGCGCGTTCGCGGTGCAAGGCTTGAAGATCGTGATGATCGGGGACGCCAACGATTACGTGGGCAAAGGGCTTTCCGGCGCAACCATCGTGGTCAAGCCCCGCCCGTCATCCACGCGGCTGCCCCATGACAACACCATCATCGGCAACACGGTGCTCTACGGCGCAACCTCCGGCAAGCTTTTCGCCTGCGGCCAGGCGGGCGAACGTTTTGCGGTGCGCAACTCCGGCGCTGTGGCGGTGGTGGAGGGGTGCGGCTCGAACGGGTGCGAATACATGACCGGCGGCACTGCCGTCATTCTCGGCAAGGCAGGCTTTAACTTCGCCGCCGGCATGACGGGCGGCATGGCCTTCGTCTACGACGCGGAGGAGAAATTCGAGCCGCGCGTCAACCCCGATACCGTCGTCTACCAGCGCTTAAGCAGCGCCTATTGGGAGAATGCGCTCCGCAGCCTGATTGCCGAGCATGCCGCCGAAACCGGCTCCCCGCGGGCGAAGGCCATTCTCGACGCGTGGCAGCAAGAGCTGCCCCGTTTCTGGCAGGTCTGCCCGAAAGAAATGGTTGACCGCCTGGAACATCCGTTGCATGAATTGGCTCCCTCCCCTCGATTTTCCAAAACTGCTTGAGAAGACCCGATACTCATGAAACACTCCTCTCTTTTCGCCTGCCTGACCGCCGCCGCCCTTTGCTTAAGCGCCTGCAACAAGGTTGAACCCAAGCCCGCCGCGAAGCGCATGTCCATCAAGGAAATCGATGCGCAGCTGACCAAGAAACTCTCCGCCTGCTGGGATTACAAGCTCAAAGACCTCTCCGTCGATGACCCGAAAGTAACGGTGAAGGTCACCTTCGACCCCAATGGTGCCATCACCGGCATCACCCCCGACGATGAGGCGCGGTACAAAAAGGACAAGCATTACCGGAAATCGTTCGACATGGCCAAGCAGTCGCTTACCCGCTGCGCGCCGTTCGATTTTCTGCCGGAAGACCAGTATGAGGATTGGCAGTTGATC
>CAYMDD010000265.1:2412-2819 GCA_964389045.1 uncultured Rickettsiales bacterium | reverse complement strand
GCGCTGCCGTTATCGAACATCACGATGCGCGGCACGATTTTCGTCGATTCGGTCAGCAGAAAAGAAACCAGCCGCCTGGCGACGTTATCGGGGAAGGAGTTGAAATCGAACAGCGCGGTATGGCCGTTGTCGCCGACATGGAAATGAAACAGGTACGGCGTATGCACGGAGGTAGGGAAAACAGCCACCGGCGCGCCCCATACGCTTGCGGTTTCCCCGTGCGGGTAGAAGTTTAAGCGCGCCGTGCCCGCCATGCGGTGCGAGGGAAGCGGGTGCTGGCGGCGCAAAAACTCGAAATTGCCCGGCAACTGGCCCCAATAAGCTTCCTCCAGGCGGATGTCTTCGCGGATGCCGACTAGGCCGGTCGAGGCGATGGCCTTGAGCATGCGTGAGGACTCTTTATCCAC
>CAYMDD010000265.1:0-2402 GCA_964389045.1 uncultured Rickettsiales bacterium | reverse complement strand
CTCAAACGTGTCGGCAATCACCATGATGGTCGTCTGCTGCTTGCCGAAATCGGTGGGCTGCCCGCGGTCGGACTCCAGCATATCGAGGAGGCCGGTCACTTTCGGAATGTAACCGTCGCGGCTGACCGCGAACACAGTGTTCATTTCCTTGTACTGGCTGATGATATCCTTCCCCGGCACATAATCGAACGATTGCGATACGATCATCTCGATCGGCAACTGAAGAAAAAGATCGAGCCGTTCGGGGGGCAGATCATGATATTGCTTGAGGCCGATGATCGCGGCAAAGCGCTTCTCGCCCCGTTTGGTCTTGCTCTCCAGCGCATTGAAGCCGAATGTGACGCCTGCCGCGCTCAACTGCTGCGAAGGCTCTGCCGTATCGATGGTGACGGGGTTGTGGGCAAGCGATATTAGGCGGTTCAAAAAGGTAAGCGGCTCGGAGATGAAGCCGCCCGGCTCTCCTTCCCGCGCCGCCCTCACCTGCAATATCTCCACGGTGAAATGAGGCGACAGGGAGGACGCCAACGCACGCATGACGCCGCGCAGTTCCTCTAAGCCATCATCAATATACGAACCGCGGTATTCGGTGTTGCGTACCCGTGTATAGCTCTTTTTGAAATCCTCTATATTAAACAGGGATGCCGCCTGCCCCTGGCGCATCACGGAGATGTAGACTTCGTTGTGGAAAACGTATTTCCAGCCCTGTTTTTTCTGCCACGCCGCATCCAGTTTGGCTGCGAATTCCGAAGGGAAGGTTGCATCGAGATGCAGAGCATCGCGCAAACGCAGCGTGTGGAACCAGAACGCATAGGCTGATTTATCGATATGGTTGCGGGTGGCCGTGCGGATCGCATCGCGTAAATACACCCCTTCGCCGGCAGTGATTTCCTGCGGAATGCCTTGCGCATTGCGGCTGATTTTCAAGATCCCGAGCAGCTCGCCGTTTTTCGTCAGCAGCGCGGCATCGTCGATATGGGCGACATAGGGGATAAAGTCGGGAAAACCGTCATTGGTTCCATCGGATCCCGATGGAGGAGAGTCAGTGGGGCGGGATGGCCGGAAGCGCAGTATCATACCCTTTTAAAATCTAAATCTTTTTATCGGAACGCTTCCAGTATATTATGACGGAATTTATAAGCTTATCGTTAACAATAGTGTCGATTCCACCATAGAATCGCTTCGAACACCGCCCGCCGGGAAAATCCCGGCGGGCGGATATCGCCGATTACGGAGCGGCGTTTTCGAAGCCGGTAGTATCGCACCTTGCGCCGGCGGCGTCAGGGCTCATCGCGTCTACGATGTTGGCGGCGCCGAAGATGATGGCGACGCCGGTGCCGACGATCAGCGCCATACCCCAGGAGACTTTGCCCAGGAGCGCGCCGATACCGATCACGGTGATAGCGATGGTGGCCAGACCTTTACCGGTGTTGCCCAGGAACCAATTCTTCACGGTGCAGAACATGGCGCCGAAAGGAGTATTGGTTTGTTGAGCCGCCGCGAGGTCGGGCAGCGTGAGTGCCGCCGCAGCGAGCACAAACGCGATGCAGAGCTGCCACGAAAACGACAGGCTCTGCTTCTTGGTGGTGGATTGAGACATAGTGTCTAGTCCTTTAACAAGGTTGGTTAAAAAAGCACCGGCAAACCGGGACTCATACATGGGAGGGCGCCGGTATCGCCTGCGCAATGCTATGCTGGCAAGGCCTTCGACGCTGTCCCAATTCCGTTTATAGCACGACGTGTCGGTAATGTGTGTGACAATTTGTTGACAATCGTCGATTTTTGAAGGAGTAATGGAGAATTAATGCATTAAATTATTGATTCTAAATAACTATCCCCCATGTGCGGCATCATTGGCATCATCCATTCCAGCCATCCGGTGGCAGAGGATATATTGGCAGGTTTGAAGCGCCTGGAGTATCGCGGTTACGATTCGGCGGGTATCGCCACCGTCAGCCAAGGCAGCATCCGCCGCGCACGAGCGAAAGGGAAGATTTCTTCTCTAAGTCAAAAGCTTGCTGATTCCCCGCTTCCCGGCACCATCGGCATCGGGCATACCCGCTGGGCGACGCATGGCGCACCCGTCGAATCCAACGCCCACCCGCACGCGACCGCCAAAGTGGCGGTGGTGCATAACGGCATTATCGAGAATTACCGGCATTTGCGCGAGGAATTGACCGACCTTGGCTACCGTTTCGAGAGCCAGACGGATACGGAAGTGGTGCCGGTGCTGGCAACCTATTATCTCGACCAGGGCTGCTCACCCGACGAGGCCGTGGCAAGGACTGTAGCGCGGCTGGAAGGCGCGTTCGCGCTGGCGCTGATTTTCACCGACGCACCGGAAAAGCTCTATGCCGCCCGCCATGGCGCGCCGCTGGCGGTGGGCTATGCGCAAGACGCCATGC
>CAYMDD010000264.1:0-2827 GCA_964389045.1 uncultured Rickettsiales bacterium | reverse complement strand
GCCCGCTGCTGCGCAAAACCTTTCCTGTTTCCGGCAGCGCATGGGAGCCGGAAAATCTGGAGCGCCTGGCCAACCGCGTGGCTCCCGGCTTCATCCGCATCCAGGCGGATGAGGTGACGTACCCCTCGCATATCCTGCTGCGCTACCGCCTCGAAAAAGCGCTGCTTGGCGGCGATTTGAGCATTGCCGACCTGCCCGCCGCGTGGAACGAAGGCATGCGGGCATTATTGGGGATTACGCCTCCGACGCACAGCGAAGGGTGCTTGCAGGATATCCACTGGCCGGAAGGCATATTCGGCTATTTCCCCAGCTATACGCTCGGCGCCATGCTGGCCGCGCAGCTGATGGACGCCTTGCGCCGCGATGTGCCGGACGCGGAGGATGCTATCGAACGCGGAGAGTTCGCCGTGCTGACGGCATGGCTCACCGAGCATCTCCACCAATGGGGAAGCTCGCTTGAAACTCCCGCGCTGATCGAACGCGCCACAGGAAAGCCGCTCGACCCCGCGATATACAAGGCGCACCTGAAAGCGCGTTATTTAGATTAAGGCGTTGCGTGGTTTTTTGCGGTAAAACGGCAGGTGGGTAAGTGCTTCAACTTATCTTTAAGCGCATCCTTTGCGCATTCCAACTCGTAATGCGCCTGCAGATTCGACCATAGATCGTCCGAAACGCCGAAATAGCGCGAAAGCAGAAGGGCTGTTTGCGGTGAAATAGCGCGCTCTTCGTTGACAATCATGGCGATGCGGTTCACGGGCACGCCGATGTCTTTTGCCAGCCGGTATGCGCTTAATCCCATTGGAAGGAGGAACTCCTCCCGTAGTATCTCACCGGGGTGGGTAGGTTGGATAGCGCCCATAGTTCTGTTCCTAATGATAATCGACAATTTCCACGCCTGCGGCATGGCTTTCCTCGAAAGAAAAGCATAACCGCCACTTTTTATTGATACGGATACTGTATTGGTGCTTCCTATCGCCCTTTAACTTTTCCAATCGGTTGGAAGGCGGTATCCGCAGATCCTCGAGCGTTTTGGCGGCATGCAGATAATTCAACTTGCGGAGCGCTACAGGGGCGATATCCCGCCACTCTGCAGCAATGGCACTACGCTGGAACAGCCTTTCGGTTTTTCTGCATGCAAACGAAAGGATCATAAGAGAATTATCGCATGTTTCTTTAGTTACGTCAAACGTAACTATTACCTGTCATGGATAAAGCTATACCTTGCTATTGCAAAGGTAAATTGCATACTATACGTCAACTTTAAATAATTGAACCGCAAGAAGAAGCATGCACTACATTTCCACCCGCGGGAAGGCGGAAAGCCTGCCGTTCGAAGAGGCTGTGCTGGCAGGCCTGGCATCCGACGGCGGCCTCTATGTGCCGGAGCGAATCCCCGCGTTCGAGCCGCATGAGCTGATTGCGCTGCAAAGCGCGGATTATGCCCGGCTGGCGCTGGCGGTGATACGGCCTTTCGTGGCGGGCGCGTTTGACGACCGCGAGCTTGAAGCGATGATCGCGCGCGCTTATGCGCCGTTTCGCCACCGCGCCGTAGCACCACTCAAGCAGCTCTCCTCCGATCATTTCCTGCTGGAGCTGTTCCACGGCCCTACGCTTGCCTTCAAGGATTTCGCGCTCCAGTTCTTAGGCCATCTGCTCGACGCCATCCTCGCGCGGAAGGAAAAGCGCATCGTGATCGTGGGCGCCACTTCCGGCGATACCGGCTCGGCGGCTATCGCAGGCTGCGCGGGTAGGGCGCATATCGACACGTTTATCCTCTACCCCGAAGGCAGGGTGTCGGAAGTGCAGCGCCGGCAGATGACGGGAATCGCCGATCCGAAAGTGCATGCCATTGCCGTGCAAGGCACGTTCGACGATTGTCAGCACATCGTCAAAGCGCTGTTCGCCGATCCGTCCTTCCGCGCCCGCCATGCGCTGGTGGCCGTCAACTCAATCAACTGGGCGCGCATCCTCGCCCAAGTCGTCTATTATTTCTACGCCGCTTTACGCCTCGGCGCGCCTGCGAGGGAAGTCAGCTTCTCCGTGCCCACGGGCAATTTTGGCGATATCTTCGCAGGCTATATCGCCAAGCGGATGGGCTTGCCGATCCGCCGCCTCATCATCGCCACCAACCGAAACGACATCCTCGCGCGCTGCTTAGACACCGGCGTCTACGGCATGGAAGGCGTGACGCCGACCTTGTCTCCCAGTATGGACATTCAGGTATCGAGTAATTTCGAGCGCCTGCTGTTCGACCTTTACGGCAGGGACAAAGACAAAGTCGCGGCGCTGATGGAGGCTCTGCGCCGGGACAAGCGCTTCGCCCTTTCGCCGGGAGCGCACGCCGCGCTGAAAAAGGAATTTTCCGCTTATACCGTAAACGACGCCGAAACCACCGGCACCATCGCCAGGATTTATGCCGAGACGGGCGAAATCCTCGACCCGCATACGGCAGTGGGCGCCGCGGCGGCGGAGCATTATCTGGCGCAATCCGAAACCCGCGAACCGGTGGTGACGCTATCCACTGCCCACCCGGCCAAATTCCCCGACGCGGTGAAGAAAGCCGTCGGCATCCATCCGGCGTTGCCCGAGCATATGAAGGATTTGTTCGAGCGCAAGGAACGCATCGTCTCGTTGCCCAACGATGCGGAGGCGGTGAAACGGTTTATTGAGATGCATTGCCATGCTTGAAGCCGTAAAAGAAACGGCGCTTGATATTGCACCTGCCGGGACCGCGGATATCCCTCTGATCCGCGCATTGGCTGCGCGTATCTGGCCGAGCGGCTATGCGGGGGTGCTGACGGAGGCGTAGATCGGCAAGATGCTGGAG
>CAYMDD010000263.1:0-2857 GCA_964389045.1 uncultured Rickettsiales bacterium | reverse complement strand
AACCGTGCGCACTGGCGCGGCGTTCTTGCCGAACGCGCGCCCGGCTTGCTGAAACGGCTGGCGCAATCCCTCCCCCGCCAGGAGCAGTTTGCACGCCATGCCTTGGAGCTGATCGAGGCGGTAGGCCTTGCAGGCGGCGGCGCCGAATCCATGGGCAAGGAAAGCGCCCCGCCCGATGACAAGGTCAAAATGCCTTCCGCAGAAGCAGAGATTCAGGAAGCGCCTGCCGCCGCAGATTCGCCGTCTGCCGGCGAAGAGGAAAAACCCTCGCAAGAATCACAAGTTTCTGCGCAAGCCGCGGGCGGGCAGAGTAAAGATGCAGATAGCGCAGACGCGCCTTTGCCCCTTAATCCCACGCCTGCCCAGCCCTACGCCGCCACGCCGCACTACCGCATGTTCACGCAAGCGCATGACGAGGTGGTGGCGGCAACAGCGCTTGCCCGGCCAGAGGAGCTGGACGTTTTAAGCGCGCAGCTCGACCAGAAACTGCTTCCTTTCCAGGCCGCAGCCTCCCGCATTGCTGCCAAGCTCGAGCGCCTGCTGCTGGCGCGTCAATTCGTGCAGTACAGCTACGACGAGGAGGAAGGCATCCTCGACGCCAGGCGGCTGGCGCGCGTGGTGACGCATCCGCTCGAGCGGAATTATTTTAAAATGCCGCACCGAGCCGATTTCAAGGATACGGTCTTAACCCTACTCATCGATAATTCCGGCTCCATGCGCGGACGTCCCATCACCATCGCCGCGCTCAACGCAAGCATCTTGAGCAAGGCGCTGGAGCGCTCCGGCGTGCGCGTGGAAGTGCTCGGCTTCACCACGCGCGACTGGAAGGGCGGCCAGTCCGCGCGCGAGTGGGCGAGAGCCGGCAAGCCCACGCAGCCTGGCCGCTTGAACGATCTCCGCCATATTGTCTACAAATCCGCCGACCAGCCCTGGCGCGCCGTGCGCAAATCGCTCGGGCTGATGCTGAAAGAAGGGCTGCTTAAGGAAAATATCGACGGCGAAGCCATCCTGTGGGCGGCGTCCCGCTTGATGAAAAGACCGGAAGCCAGGCGCATTTTGATCGTGGTGTCCGACGGCGCGCCGGTGGACGACTCGACGCTCACCGCCAACCATGGCGGCTATCTCGACCGGCATTTGCGCGAAGTCATCGCCCACGTTGAAGAAACGCTCCCCATCGAGCTGTTTGCCATCGGCATAGGCCACGATGTAACGCGGTACTACCGGCGCGCCGTCACCATTACCCAGGCGGAAAAACTCGCCGAAACCATTGCAGACGAGCTGACTGCGCTTCTTAGCAGGCCTTAAGCGATTATTTGCCGATCACGCGCTTGGCCACATGCGCTTCGAGCGATGCGGTGTCGATATCCATCGTGAATTTGCTTACCGGGCCGTTCAGCGTAACCGGCAGCGTAGGAATGGTTTCTGCGCTCAACTGGGGAAACTGAAAAAGCGCATTAATCATCATCTGCCAGGGAATGATATTGATTTCACCGCTCAAATTCCCTACCGTCACGCCCGTTTTCAGCGAAATGCCGGGCGTGCGCAGTACACCGTCGTTAATGTTCAGATTGCCGTCCACGGTAAACTCGGTGCGACCGTCGCGGATGCGGCGCGCAACGCTGCTCACCACGTCAGCGGTAGAACGCGATGTCTTTACTGCCTCCACCACCCCGTCCAGGTTGAAGTGGTCGACCCGGATACCGCGGCCTGCGAGCACAACCTTGGCCTCCGCCTGCGATACCCAGGAAAGCATATGGATGCCGGAGGACGCGATATAGCCGCTCAAGCTCGCACGCCCGCTCAATCCTTCCAGCCCCGGCACGCCTTCGAGCAACTCCTGCAAATCCGAATTATAAAGCGTAAAGCTCAACGAAAATCCCGGCACCTTGCCGCCGATCAGCGAGCCGGAGGCCTCCACGCGCCCGTCGAACTGCTGGAACCCCAGATTCTGAATGCGTAGCGCCTGTTCATTCAGAGCAGCCTTGAACTTGAAGTTGCGGTAAGGCCTGTCCGCGAGGTTGAGCACGTCGGCGCTTAAATCTATGCTGCCGTTGAAAACCGACATCCAGGTGAAATCGAACAGGCGTTCCGACCACGTAATCTTATTGCCGTCGAGGCTGACCAGCGGCGGCGGCGGATCGTCCTCGTTGAGGGAGAAATAATCGGTGTTGATGAACGGCGTGCTGAGTACGATGCTTATATTCGGGCGCTCCGCGGAGACATCGAGCCGGAAATTCGCGTCTACCGTGCCTTCGGGGTAATACATGCGCAAGCCCATCATATTGAACTCGTTCCTGCGCACGTAAAGGCGTACGGCAGCGGTTTGCCCTAACCGGTCAAGGAATTTAAATCCATCGAAGGATACTTTGAAATCGACGATGTAGTTTAAGCGCTTCAGCCAGCTGAACTCGGTGCCTTTCGAGGTAAAAAACTGGAACACCCCGGGCGTTGTCTCTTCCGAGGCCGCGCGCCAGGTGTCGCGGAAATAATCGAGGTTGGTGTCTTTGAAGCGGATTTCCGCCTCCACGCGCGGTGTCGCCTCAAAATAGGTGACCAAACCGCCTGAAAGCTCCAACTCGCCGATGCGCACGGATGCCTCGGAAAGCCGCAGCTGTTCGGCGGAAATGAACAAATTGGCGCGCACCGCATAAGAGCCGAATCCCTGTTGCGGCAAAGCCTCGGCGGCGCTGTCGAAAAAGGTCAGCGTATCTCCGAGAGAATCGCCGGATATTTCGCTCGTGCCCTCGAAACGTATGCCCTGCGGTTGCTGCGTCGTCACCCCGAATACGCTCAACGTGGCGTCGCCCGGCATGTGCGCAGTCATCTGGTGCAGCGTCATCACGCCTTGGGCCAGTTC
>CAYMDD010000262.1:0-2887 GCA_964389045.1 uncultured Rickettsiales bacterium | reverse complement strand
CCGCGCACCATGGCCGAAGCGCCGTGCAGGTTGATGCGCGCGCCCATCCGCGTCAGCTCCGGCACATGCATGTAGCGGTTTTCGAAAATGGTTTCGGTCAGCATGGAGGCGCCGCTGGCGACGGTAAGCAGCGCCATCATCTGCGCCTGCATGTCCGTGGGAAAGGCAGGGTATTCCTGCGTCATGATGTCCACGCCTTCGATGCGGCTGTATTTCCGCGCCACGCGCACGCCCCTGGGCGTGGCGGTGATTTCCACGCCCGCTTCCTGGAATTTGTCGATGATCGCCTGCATGCAGTCAGCCTTTGCCCCGAGCAGTTCCACCTCCCCGCCGGTAATGGCCGCGGCGGCGGCATAAGACCCCGCCTCGATCCGGTCCATCATCACCGTATGCTCCGCCCCGCGCAGCCGCTCCACGCCCTGCACGCGCAGCCGCGCCGTGCCGATACCGTCGATCTTCGCGCCCATCGCCGTCAGGCAGCGCGCCAGATCGCCCACTTCCGGCTCGCGCGCGGCGTTGTGGATCACCGTTTCGCCGTCGGCCAATACGGCTGCCATCAGCACGTTTTCCGTGCCCGTCACCGTGATGGTGTCGAAATGGATGGCCGCGCCTCTCAAGCGGCCAGCGGTTTTGGCGTGGACGTAGCCGTCCTTCAGCTCGATCTCCGCGCCCATCGCCTCCATTGCCTTTAGATGCAGGTTGATAGGCCGCGTGCCGATGGCGCAGCCGCCGGGGAGCGACACTTTCGCCGCCCCGTGTCGGCTTAAAAGCGGCCCCAGCACCAGCACCGAGGCGCGCATGGTGCGCACCATCTCATACGGCGCAGTGAGGTTGTTCACGCCGGAGGCATTCAGCGCGTACGTGTCCGCGTGAGCGCGGATATCCACCCCGTGCTGCGCCAGCAACCCCGCCATCGTGCGGATATCGGCCAATTGCGGCACATTCTTTAAGGTCAGCGTTTCATCCGAAAGCAACGCCGCACACATCAGCGGCAAAGCCGCGTTCTTCGCGCCGGAAATAGGGATTGAGCCTTCAAGCGGCGCCCCGCCGATGATACGCAGTTTTTGCATTTGCTATTCGTGCAGATCAAGTCTGCTTTTGATGCGCTCCATTTCGCTCTCGAGCGCAAGCAGACGGTATTCGAGGAGCGTATGATCATTATGCTGGGCGGCAAGATGCTGACGTATCGAGGCAAACCCTTCGCGGATTTCGCTGCGCAAGCCCTTAAGCTCCGCAATGTCCGCTTGAATCCTGCGGAGATGCTCAAACATTAATTCATTCGTTACATTTTCAGCCATAAATGTCTATATTATGCTAAATTTCTTTCCCCGTAAAGCGCTTACGCCACCTTTCCCTTCTTCTCCACCCGCGGCAGCGTCACCCCACGCTGCCCCATATATTTACCCTTCCGGTCGCCGTAAGAGACTTCGCATAAGGAATCGGCTTTCAGGAACAAAAACTGGCACGCCCCTTCATTGGCGTAGATTTTAGCGGGCAGCGGCGTGGTGTTGGAGAATTCAAGCGTCACATGCCCTTCCCATTCCGGCTCCAAAGGCGTTACGTTTACGATAATGCCGCAGCGCGCATAAGTGGATTTGCCCACGCAGATGACCAGGCAGTCGCGCGGGATGCGGAAATACTCCACCGTCCGGGCCAGCGCGAATGAATTGGGCGGGATGATGCACACATCCGTCTTCCGGTCCACGAAGCCGTTGTCCGCAAAGGCTTTCGGATCGACGGTGGCGGAATCCACATTGGTGAAAATCTTGAACTCATCGGCCACGCGCGCATCGTAACCATACGAAGAAAGCCCATAGGAAATCACCCCCTCGCGGGTGAGATTCTCCACGAACGGCTCGATCATACCGTTATTCTGCGCGCGCTCGCGGATCCAGTGGTCGGGGAGGATGCCCATTATTTTTCTCACCATAAACGTTAATTGCCCGATTCATGCGCCATTTTCAGGCCAAAATCAATGCCAAACCCCTAAAATTAACGCCGATTGCCTTTCGTTTTTCCTTGCGCTATGGATAAGCCATGCGCAATTTCTTTCTCGCCTTCCTGGCGTTAAGCCTCACCTCCTGCTCGCCCAACGTGGAAACGCGCGGCCACATCGCCGACCCCGACTGGGAAAGCCAGATCCAGGCCGGCCAGGCGACCAAGGATGACGTGCTGGCCGTGATGGGTTCGCCTTCGGCCACCTCTTCCTTCGGTGATGAGACGTGGTATTACATCACCACCACCCGGGAGAGCTACGCCTTCTTCAAGCCGAAAATTACGGAGGGGAACGTCGTCCGCGTGGCGTTCGACGCCGATGGGCGGGTAAACGCCATCGACCGCTTCACGGAAGAACAAATGCGGAAATTCGCCCTTTCCAAGCGCGAAACGCCTACCGAAGGCCATCAGCTGACCATGATCGAGCAGATGCTCGGCAATCTGGGCCGATTCAACTCCCCCGCCGGGGGCGGCTCCGGCTCCCCGACGAACCCCAACCGCGGACGCATCCCGGGACGGTAATAGCTATAGCGGCTGCGCAAGCTTTAAGTCGCAATGCTCGGCATAATGCCGGAAATCCGCTTTTCCCCGCAAGTCCAAGAGCGCCTGGCAGGCACGACGGTGGTTATAGAGCTGCAAGGCTTCACGGATAATCTGTGTCAAGTTCTGGTCGGTATGCGCAAGCGTCCGCTCGACCAAATCAGCGGGTAAATTTACGGTAATCTTTCGGATATCTTGAGAAGTATCTTTCATACCGTAAATGTTACCGTATGAAGCATCTTACATCAAGAATTCATCTTCTCGAAAAATTCGTGGTTGGTCTTGGTGTCCTTGATCTTATCGAGCAGGAATTCCATGCCGTCGATCGGCCCCATGGGGTTCAATATACGGC
>CAYMDD010000261.1:0-2916 GCA_964389045.1 uncultured Rickettsiales bacterium | reverse complement strand
AAGGAACATCTTAAGCAGATAATGGACACTGATACATTGCATGTACTTAAAGAAAGCTCTGTATTCCATGCCTTGGATAATATGTCAGAGAATGCCGTGCCGTTTGCACACCCGATATTTTGGGGAGCATATGTTATTTACGGCGTGTGATTCAATCCCAGCCTGATCCACCCCTTAACGAGCGTTTTTTCCGTACAGCCGATTTTCACTGCCATGCTGGCAAGTGTTTCCTCGCCCGCCGCAATAGCGGCATGAGCGGAGTGGAGGGTTTTGTTGCTCACTCTGCCGACATGCACCCCACGCTTGCGAGCGGCGTTCATGCCTTCCTTGGTGCGTTTGATGAGGTTCTGGCGCTCGAACTGCGCGTATGCGGCCATAACGATCTGAAAACCAATGCCGCGCTCGCGCAGCTTTTCTGCTTCCAGCAGCGCGTCTATGGTGGAACGGAAGGCACGATCCAAGTCCCACACCACCAGCGTATCGCCGGAATGAAGGCGCTGAATCACGTCCTCATAGACGGGACGGTGTGTGCTAACGGCGGAAAGTGTTTCGATGTGGATTTCATCGCAGAGCGAGGTAAGGCCGTCGATCTGCCTGTCCGGGCGCTGTTCCTCGGTTGATACTCTGAGATAGCCGATTTTCAAGGATTTCCCCCTCTACGATAAAAATACGCAGAGAAGGGAACCCTTGTTCAAGGCTCCGCAGTTACAAACAGGACAGGACATTTATACGCGCAAATCCGCGAAAGCCCTATACCTGAATCCATCATCCCTATATTTATGAAAAAGGCAAGAGAAGGGTTCCCTTCAATCGGGAGTCATCTCTATGTCTTTCAATAGAATTTCAGGCATAAAACGGCTGATTTTTACCGCCGTGATTGCCGCTTCTTTCCCCTGCATACCTGCGTATGCCGGATCGTTCACCAGCAAAGATTTTCTGGAGTATTCAGAAAGCCAGAGGGCTTGGTGGCTCATGGGGGCGGTTGCGACTGCAAGCCACGCCATTTCAGTTACCAATCCAACGCAAGGTGAATGTATGGCGGACTGGTATTTCGAGAACGAAAAACAGCACCAGCAGACAATCGAAGAGACAATGCAGAAATACCCTGACCATGTTCCTTCTTCGGTCGTGCTTGCCGTGTTGCAGAAGAACTGCGGCAAAATAAAACCATAGAGAGGATGTATGAGCGACATTACGAATGAAACCATTACCGAACGCCGTAGCCTGATAGCACGGTTGGGATTTGACATTCCGCAGGATCGTCCAAGAGCGATGCTGTGGTTTGAAATTCTTGGCCTCGCGCATGTGGGGTATTCACTGATCCTGAGCTTCACCACCTTTTCGCACTTATCACAGCAATACGGCCCCTCTGTGTATGTGGGAATGCTCCTGCCGATGCTGGCGATGGCATTGCTGATCCTGTTTGTATCCCGGCGCGGTTCGATCATCGCCTACTGGATTACGCTTGGTCTGCTGATTCAGCCGATGGTCAAAGTGTTTCGCCGGATGCAGGAATTTTCGTGGGATGCTTTTGTCTCGCAGCCCGCCGAAATCTGGCCCGCCGTGGCAATAACCGTCGCGGCGTTCCTGTTTCTTATCCAGCCGCAGAACCGCGCTTGGGCGAAGCAGCGCCGAGCAGAGCGCAAGGCGCGGAAAGCCAAGGTTTAAGCCGCTTTTATCCCTCAATTTTGCGTTCTGACTACCAAACGCGGTATACTATTATCGGGTGTATAAACAAGGTAATAGAGCGTGGATACAGACGCCGAAACAGGCGGAAACCGCCGCAATGAGATAGATTTCAAAGATCAGCAGGATGAACTTGCTGGCCGTGAGAATGGCCGCATGAAACGCTTCCTGTCACCGGAAGCCCGCCCCGAGGTTCAGGAAGAAAAGCGCCGGGAAGCCGCATACCGGAGTATGCTCGATTATCTTCTGCTCAATGACCCTGAATACCGGGCGTTGTACGAAAAAGTCCGGGACAGGCTGGCGGAGATCGACCATGCTGTTGCCGAAGCCTTGCAGGAGGTGAATGAGCGCATAGCACGGATGGAAGAAGAAGCGCATACGCTGAACGGCAAGAAGGTGTTTTTCAGCCGCGACGGCAAACGCGCCTATACCGAGGACGGCGAGGAAGTCAGCGCCGCAGATGTGGGACGGATTACTCGAAATGACGATGCATCGACATGGGAAGATTATGGCGCTGCGAAGAAAGAGCGCGAAGGCATTACCCGCTATCAGGATGATGTACTGAATCCTACCCGCGATAGGCTGGAGGACAAAGAAAACCCGCCTTCAAAAGATGATCTGGAGGGAATGCTGGAGGATATGGAGAAGCAGGCACCTCCAGCCGTGCAGTCTAAAGCCAAACCGCATGGCCAAGAGGCCACGGATATTGGATACCCCAAAGAAAAACACCTGAGCAATGCCCCGGCCATCCAATCCCACTTCGACGCTGCGCGGACAGACATTCCTGATCTGATCTGCGAGCCTGTTTCGGCACCGCCAATTAAGCCGATATGATTTAACAACATTTACATTATGTTAAACTTAAGGTTGTATCCTGAAGATATAAGCTGTGAAGGCTATTTGCTGTACGGGGCATAATGGCGAGCGGTAATTGCCGCGAGGGACTTTCCCACTTCCACTCAGTGAGCATGATATTTGTTAAGTCGTAGGATCAACCTGCGGCGAAATATTGGCTGCTAAGTGGGAAAATAGCGTGGCGGATTTCAATGACAAAAGTAATTCAAAAGTTATTGCTACATGCAATCGCAAGAAAGTTCTTCTCCTTGCTGAAATAGCAAAAGCACTGGCACGCCAGTGTGCTGAAGAAGATATGAAAAAAATTCTTGCCCGCAACGTTGCGGAGCGCGATTATAATGGCGAAATACCCCTTAAAACTGAATCGCATAGCAG
>CAYMDD010000260.1:0-2916 GCA_964389045.1 uncultured Rickettsiales bacterium | reverse complement strand
CCCAGGGACAGTGCCACAGAAAATATACCGCCCTTGGCGGTTGCTGGGTTGCTAGGTTTCTAAGTTGCTTAGAAACCAAGAAACCCAGCAACTAAGAAACCTAGGGTAAGGGTGAAATGGTGCGGTAAGAGCGCACCGCGTTTCCGGTAACGGGAACGGCAGGGAAAACCCCGCCGGAAGCAAGACCAAATAGGGAGGGCAGCGGCTTTTCGCGCACATTGCCCTCCGGGTAGGTTGCTCGAGGCGCTTGGAAACAAGCGCCCTAGATGAATGGCCATCCATCCTCATTAAGGGGAAGACAGAACCCGGCTTACAGGCCATCTGGCATCAAATATGGAAACTATTAAGAAACAATATGTTAAATTAAACTGGCATTGTTTTCTTCATATTTATTTAACAATGCATTCACTGCCGCATGCTATAATGGCCGTTACCATTATTAGGATAACTCATGCCGCCTCCCCCGGATCATTGGTTTAAGGCTTACAGCAACGATGGAATCGAGCGCCATGTGGCCGATAAGATGCTGGCAAAGCTGCAGGTGCTTCGGCAGCAGATGCGCCGGGACGAGCCTCTCAATCCCTTAGCCAGCGCAACACTGGACGATTTAAAAGAAGCGGTAGGAAATTACCTGGCCAATGGCGAAAAATCCTATGGATTGGGTTTGGACAGTGAACTGGAGGATCTTGCCCAGGCGGCGCGCGGCGAAGTCAACGCCGATATTAAAAAAAAGCTGCATAAAATCGGCGAAGGCAACGCCCGCGACAATGCACGCGATACGGAAAGGTTCAAGGAACATGCCCGTGAATACTTAAAAGACACGACGGACTTATCCCCTGAGGAGCTGGAAAAGCGGGTGGAGGAATACGCAGAAGCGTACCGCAGGAAAAATACGTCATTTATCAGCGCGGAGCCGGGGACGAGCGCGGCAAAGGTAGAGCAGGTTCGGCAGAGAATCATCGATCAGCTGACGGAGCAGGAGCCATGGAAAGACCATGGCAATATCCGCGCCGAGGCGGAGCAACACCTGAAACGCTTGAAAAAGCAATCGCCGGAGATATTCCTGGACGATGTGAAGGTGACGGCGCCGGGCAGTCAGCCTGCGCAATCGTTCCCCTCCCGTGATGACCACTTCCGCGCCAGGGTAAATGGCCCTACAGAAGAGGAATTTAAAGAGATTAGCGATCGTTACAGGCCGTACTCTACCTATAGCGATCGATTGCGCCAGAATTTATACTTAAAAGGAGAATTAAAGAAGCTGCATCCCAATTTCGATGAGGAGCAGATCAGCGGGTTGATGCGCAGCAAGGAATACCCTCCGCGTATCGATGCGGAATTTGCGCAAAAAGAAGCCGAGCGTGCGAAGTTCCTGGAATACGCGAAAGACAAGCTGCGCGCAGGCATGGAGCCTCAGTTTAGTGATGGAGAGCTGTACCAGGTCATGCGCCAGTATGACGAAGAGCACATGAACAAACCGAAGTTTCATGAGCCAACCGCATACGAGAAGCAAAATTACCAGCAGATGAGAGAAGCCTACACCGCGGAGAAATTTCCCGCCGGCGCGGTTGAGGGCAGGCAGCCCGGAAAGCCAGCCGATGCGCCGGAGAAACCATCGGTTTCGCCGGAGGAGGCGTTCGAGACGCCGGAGCGGGGATCCGGTACGGCAAGGCGACGCACGGATACCGGCCAGCCGCACGATGCCCCCGACGCTCCCAAAGCGCGAACGCATGCCGAGTATCCGCACGCCTCCGCGCCCCAGGAGCCGCATGCGCATGGGCGGGTGAAAGGAAAGCTGGCGAAAGGTGCGGGCGTGGTGGGTACCATTGTCAGCAGTGTGATGCTGGGCAAAGAGGCGTATGAGGTGCTAAACAGCGACCAGTCAACGGGCGAAAAAGCTGAAGCCCTGACCGGCATGGCGCTGGGGCTGGGATTGGATGCGGCGGCGAACCTCTACACCTTCGGCATGGCGGGCGGCGCGGCGAGCACGCTGATGCTGGCGCAAAAAGAAATCGTCAAGGAATCCATTAAAATTGCGCTCGACTTCCGCGAGGCGCAGAAACAGCTGGATCAAGGCAAGATCACCCAAGAGGAATTCATTCAAAAAATGGACGCGCTGGAGGCGCGAATCCATAAAGCGGAAGAAAAATCCAAGGAAATCCCGCTCGATGTCCTGAAAGCCACCACGCCCGGCTTTGTAATCACTGGCGCCGTCAATGCGGGCACGAATCTGGGGGAATGGGTGGGGACGAAAGCAAACGGCGGAGAGCCTGTGCGTCCTGATCCCAGGCAGGGAAAAATGGATGGCTTCGATGCCATGAGCGAAGGCAGGGAAATGACCGCCGCGCAAGCGGAGAAGTTGCTGGAAGATGGCCGGTTCAAGCATCTGAAGCAATACATGGACAGCCACGGGCTGAAATTCGATGCTTCCGAGCCGCTTCAGCAGCAGGTGGATAGGGTGGTGGAAAACATGAAGGCGAGCATCGCCAACTTTGAGGGCGAAAAATCGCTGTTCGGCTGGAAAAAGAATGCCGGCTTTAACAAGCAGATTGCCGCGATCGAAGAAGCCCGGTCGGAACTGATCGATTACACGAATGTTCGTAGTGGCCAGGCTGCTGCGGAACGCCAAACCGTTGGGCGGTACGACCGCGACGGGGACGGTAGGCTGACGGTGAAAGATTTCGATAAAAACGACGACGGCATCGTAAAAGGCGCTGAAATAAGCGCGTTGCGCGAGGCGATGAATGCCGACCCTGAGCTTATGGCGATGCTTAAAAAACAAAAGATTGTGCACAACCCTCCCGACGATAGCGAAACGATTGCCGTCAACGCCGCGATGGCGGCACAGCCGCGCCAACGGCAGGCGATTCGGTAAGCGCCAGGCTTCCCGACAGATACTAAGAATGAGCGAGAAATATC
>CAYMDD010000259.1:0-2967 GCA_964389045.1 uncultured Rickettsiales bacterium | reverse complement strand
CGGGCGCGCTGGCGGATACGGGCAACGAGGCGGTGCTGGAAGCGCTGGTGGAGAACGCAGGAGCACGGCTATCGGCGGAAACCATCGAGGAAATCGCAGGGAAAAATAATGACAATGCCCCGCTCCTGCGCAGGCTCGCAGCGCGTAGCCCGCTTCCCGTCACGGTGCAGGAAAAGCTCATCAGCGCGGTATCGGAAAACCTCGCGCAATCGTTGGAGGAAAAATACGGGCTAAACGCGGACGGCTTGAAAATCGAGGAGGAGCAGGCACGCGAGGCGGCAACGCTGGTGCTGATCCGCCGTTCTGCGGATGCAACGGAAGCCGAGCGGCTGGTAGAGCAGCTGGTGACGTTCAGCCGCTTGACGCCGGGGCTGATGGCGGCGGCGCTGGCGGAAGGGTATATGGAGTTCTTCGAGCACGCCGTGGCGAAGCTGGCAGGCGTGCCGCTCGCCAACGCGCAAACGCTGATCGGCGATGTGGGCGGCTTGGGCTTTCAGGCGGTTTACGCCAAGGCGCAGCTGCCGGACATGCTGCTGCCCGCGTTCCAGCGCCTGATCCGGGCGGCGCGCGACGTGCAGGGAAGCGGGATTGAGCCGGGCGCCGCGTTTATGGAAAACGTGGTTCGCATGTTGAAAGAGCAGGCGAGGGGAGAGAATATCGGATCAATCCTGACGCTGATCCGCAGCGGCGCGGTGTAAAAACATCCTCCGCTTTACAACCATTTGTGGTTTTTGTATGCGTTCTCTACCTTTGATTGCATACCACCACCTTATGTGCAAATGTCTAGCTTTTATCCTCGCCTGTAGCATCGCGGCACTCGCGCCCGCCGCTTCACAGGCGGAATTCATCATCAGCTCGACCATTCTGGAATTCGCCGCCGGCAAGCCGGAGCAGCAGGATGTGGAGTTGATCAGCCGCGGCAAGGAGAATGATTACATTCTCGCCGAGGTAAGCGAGGTGGTGCATCCCGGCACGGCGCATGAGCAGCGCAAACCGGTTGCGGACATGGCGGAGCCGGAGCTGCTGGTGACGCCGGACAAGACGGTGCTGCCCCCAGGCGGCAGGAAGCTGATGCGCTTCGTGCTGCTCGCCTCGCCGGGCGCCGCGGAGCGGATTTACCGCGTGGCTTTAAAACCGGTGATTCGCGGCGTGGAGAATACCGATCAAGTCGGATTAAAAGTGCTGGTGGGGTATGAGGTGCTGGTTATCGTGCGCCCGGCTAGCCTTAAGCCCGCGTACACGGCGCGGCGGAAGGGCAATGCGCTCGTCGTTCGCAACACCGGCAACACTAATATTCTTTTCCAGGGCGGCAGGCCGTGCGCGGATGGCGCATCGTGCGCGCCGCTGCCGAGCGAGCGCGTTTATGCGGGCGCGGAGGCGCGCCTCCCGCTTCCCGCCGTGGGGCAGGCCGCCTATACGGTGTGGGACGGCGTGAAGTCGGATCAGCGCGTGTTTTAGGGGATGGTAAAGGCGGCTTCGGTGTAGGCGATCAGCCTGACCAGGCAAGCCTCGACCGACTCGGTGCCGCTTTCGATCACCAGATCCGCAGACGGCGGCGCTTCGTACGGGGCGGAAACCCCGGTGAATTCCGGGATTTCGCCGCTGCGCGCCTTGGCGTAAAGGCCTTTGACATCCCGCAGCTCGCAGACCTCAAGGCTCGCTTTGATAAAGACGCCGCGGTAATAACCGCCCACGTTTTCTGCCGCCACGGCCCGGTCTTCCTCCGTGGGCGTGATGAACGAGGCGATCACCAGCAGCCCGGCATCGGCCATCAGCCTGGCTACATGCGCGGCGCGGCGGATATTTTCGCGGCGGCTTTCGGGCGAAAAGCCCAAATCCGTGCATAAGCCTTTCCTTAAAGCATCCCCGTCCAGGAGGGTGACTTGCCAGCCTTTTTCGAACAATGCCTGTTCCAGCGCCACGCCCAGGGTGGATTTCCCCGCGCCGGACAAGCCGGTGAACCACAGCACGCCGCCCAGGTGGCGGTTGCGCTTGGAACGCATCGCAGGCGTGACGCGGGAGGCGGGAGCGATCAGCAGCTTATCCATTCAGCAATACCTCATGCACCGCAGCGCCCGCACGCCAGAACGCGGCGGGGGCTTCGGGGTAGACCACACAGGCAAAAAGCGAGGCCGCCAACGCCGGGCCGAACGGGAAATACACCCCTTTTCCGCTTGCGCGCCAAACGATGCCGGTGACGATGCCGATCAATCCCGCAAGGGTTAAAAACGGCACCAGATTCACGCCCCCCAGCCATATGCCGGCCACGAACAAAAATTTCACGTCTCCCAGCCCCAAGCCTTCCTTCCCGCGGAGCGCGCGGTACCCGTACGACAGGGAAAGGCCGATGGCCAGCCCCAGCGCCGCGCCGATGAACGCCACCTCCCAAGGCCGCCCGGTCGCGGCAGCGTATCCCAGCCCCAGCGGCAGCAGCATCAAATGCACGGCGTCGGGGATGATGTAATGCTCGAAATCCGCCACGATCATGATAAGGAGCGCAACCGCCGTGCCCATCAGCAATAAGGCGGGCAGGCCAATGCCATAGCGCTGGTATACCAGCAGGAATAACGCCATCGTCGCAATCTCGATGGCCGGATAGCGCCAATGGATAGGTACCCGGCAATGCCTGCACCGGCCTCGGGCAGACGCCCAGGAGAGCACCGGAAACAGGTCGGGGATTTCGAGCGTCGTATCGCAGTTCGGGCAGCGCGAAGGCTTGAAGACGATATCTTCCTCCCGCGGCAGGCGGTAGCTCGCCAGCGTCACGAAGCTGCCAAAACACAGACCAGAGAGGGCAACAAGAAGGAGAACCGTCACGTTGAACCACGCAATGAATGGATGCTGCGCATGCAGCGCGCCGACGACATTACATCACTCCTGCTTTTCCGCAATCTCCCATAACGCGCTGACCGGCATGGCAAAAAAGTTATCGCCGAAGCTTACCGTCTTTTCACCTGTGTATAATAC
>CAYMDD010000258.1:283-2971 GCA_964389045.1 uncultured Rickettsiales bacterium | reverse complement strand
GGCTGGGTCCGCGTGCCGTCGGTGCGCCAGGTCGCGCCGTCCTTGTCGAGGTGAAAGTTCCCTTCCGGCGTGCCTTTGGGGTAGATGTCCGTCGCGCCATTGTCCGACATGAACATGACCACCGTATTGTCCGCCTTGCCCAATCGCCTCAGCGCATCTATCAGCCGCCCCGCATTCTGATCGAGGCAGTCAATCTGGGCCGCATAGACCGCCATGCGCTCCGCTTCCCTGGTCATCTTTAAACTGCCCGCGCCAAGACGTCTCGGATGGCCATCTTGCCGCAATATATGTCCCATCTCATGGCCTACCATGGCGATCGCCTCGTCGGCGGTTACGTGGTCAATGAACCCTTGAGGCAGCTCGATAATTTTAATACCTTTTGCATGCGGCACATTCGGGGTTGGATTCCGACCTGGAAGCTCGACCGCTTTATTGACATAGAGATGTATGCGGTTGCGCCGAAACGCTTTACACAGCGGGTGCGTTAGCATCTCCTCAAACGCTTTCCCAACTTCGGCAAGCTTAGGATCGTGGTGATTGGGTGTAACGCGGTCTAGATGCAGGCTAAAGAATTGATCCGCCTCTTGTTTGAATAAACGGCTCACGTACCGCTGCTCGCCCATATTCAAATGCGGCGAAAACCGCATTTTCAAGGAGTGGATAAAGGAAGTATTTTCATGGTTCGATTGAAGATCGGACATAACTCTTCGTTCCAACCTTTAAAGCTTTGCCACCTTCTTCAGCGACGCCGCTCCTTCCACCGTCAGCGCCGCGTCAATAAGCTCCTTTTGCTGCCTTTCGTGGATTTTCAAATACCCGGCGGCGGGCGAAGCCGCCTCCACGCGCCCGACATACTGCACACGCTCGGCATGCCGCCCGGCATCGTCCAGCAGTGTTTGAATGCGCGGCGCCATGAACGTCCACGCGCCCATGTTTTTCGGCTCTTCCTGCACCCACACCACTTCCGCGTTCTTGTAACGGGCGATTTCCGCCACCAGTTCCTTGCCCGCAAACGGATAATACTGCTCGACGCGCACGATCGCCACGTCGTCCACCCCGCGCGCCTGGCGCTCTTCGAACAGATCGTAATAGACCTTGCCGGAGGTGAGGATCAGGCGTTTCACCTTTTCCTCCTTGCCAAGTTTCTGGGTTTCCGGGATGACGCGCTGGAAGCGCGTGCCTGCCCCCATGTCGGCCAATGTCGAGACCGCGAGCTTATGGCGCAGCAGCGATTTCGGCGTCATTAGCACCAGCGGCTTCCTGAACTTGCGGTGCAGCTGCCGGCGCAGGATGTGGAAATAATTGGCGGGCGTGGTGCAATTGGCCACCTGCATATTGTCCTCGCCGCATAATTGCAGGAAGCGCTCCAGCCGTGCGGAGGAATGCTCCGGCCCCTGCCCCTCGTAGCCGTGCGGCAGCAGCATCACCAGCCCGGACATGCGCAGCCATTTGATCTCGCCCGACGCAATAAACTGGTCGATGATGACTTGCGCGCCATTGGCGAAATCGCCGAACTGGCCTTCCCACAAGGTCAGATGCGCAGGCCGCCCCAGCGTATAGCCGTATTCAAACCCCAGGATCGCAAACTCCGACAGGTTGGAATCGATCACCTCGTACTGAGCCTTCTCCGCGCCGATGTTATTGAGCGGCACGTAGCGCGTTTCATTGTCCTGGTCGACCAGCACCGAATGGCGCTGCGAGAACGTGCCGCGCCCCGAATCCTGCCCCGAAAGGCGCACGCCGAAGCCTTCTTTGAGCAACGTGCCGAACGCCAGCGCCTCGCCCGTCGCCCAGTCGATGTTAGCGCCTGTTTCCATCATCTTGCGTTTAGCCTCCAGCTGGCGCACGATCTTGGAATTAACATTGATTGCTTCCGGCACTTTGGCTAGGGCAAATCCCACCTCTTTCAACCGCTCCAGCGCCACGCCCGTCTCGGCCTCCGGCGCCTCACCCTTCTTCGGCTGCTCATAGCCCGCCCATTGGCCTTCCAGCCAGTCCGCCTTGTTGGGCTTGAAATTCTTCGCCAGCTCATACTCTTTATCGTAAAATGCCCGCAATTCCGTGTAGCGCGCTTCCAGCGCTTCCGCCGTAATGACACCGGCTTCCGCCAACCGGTCGGAGTAGATTTCAGCGGGCAATTTATGCTTGCTGATTTCGCGGTACATGATCGGCTGGGTGAACATCGGCTCGTCCGATTCGTTATGGCCGTATTTGCGGTAGCAGAAAATATCCACCACCACGTCGCGCTTGAATTTCTGGCGGAATTCGGCAGCCAGGCTGCACACGAACCATACCGCCTCCGGGTCGTCCCCGTTCACATGGAAAATCGGCGCCTGCACCGACTTGGCAATATCCGAAGGATAGGGCGTGAAGCGCGAGTATTTGGGCGAGGTGGTAAACCCAATTTGGTTATTCACGATCACATGGATGGAGCCGCCGGTGCGGTATCCGCGCAATTCCGAAAGCGCCAGGGTTTCGGCCACCGAGCCTTGCCCGGCGAACGCCGCATCCCCGTGCAACATGATGCCCATGACGGAAGACTTCTCCTCGACATCCCCGTAAATATCGAGCTTGGCGCGCACCTTGCCTACCACCACCGGATTGACCGCCTCCAGGTGAGATGGATTGGCCAGCAGCGACATGTGCACGTTCTTGCCCTCGATCTCGCGGTCGGCGGACGTGCCGAGG
>CAYMDD010000258.1:0-273 GCA_964389045.1 uncultured Rickettsiales bacterium | reverse complement strand
CCGAGGTGATATTTCACATCGCCGGACGCATCCACCCATTCAGGGAAATCGAGATTGCCGTGAAAGATGGACAGCAGCTCGGCATAGGGTTTTTTGAGCGTCGTGGTCAGCACGTTCATGCGTCCGCGGTGCGGCATGCCAAACACCATCTCCTTCACGCCCAGCTCCGCGCCTTTGCGGATGATGGCCTCCAATCCAGGCAACATCGCATCGCCGCCCTGCACCGAGAAGCGCTTGGTGCCGGGGTATTTGACTTGCAGGAACTGCTCGAAG
>CAYMDD010000257.1:0-2971 GCA_964389045.1 uncultured Rickettsiales bacterium | reverse complement strand
GTACCCGTCCCGTGAACCCATCTATCCTGGCTCCCGTTGCGGGGGCAGACTGGTTGCATGAGCATGGAGAATGGGCGGCAGGCGGCGGCGCGGGCGCGGCGGTTGTATTGGCGTGAGTTGATGGCGGAGGTGGCGGCGAGCGGGTTGAGTCAGCGGGCTTTCTGCCGGCAGCGGGGCATCGCCGAGCCGCTGTTTTATCACTGGCGGCGGGTGCTGGCCGAAGAAGATGCACGGTTGACGGGACAGTCGTCCAGGCCGTCTGCGAGGCCTTCGATGGAAGGCCAAGGCAAGCTCCGCTTTGCGCTGGTGGCGCCGTATGGGTCCGCTTCGCCGCAGGCCGGTTATGCCCATGCCGCCGAGACGGGAGACGATGTCGTGCTGGCGGGCGACAATGCCGGACAGGCAAGAGACGCAAGCGGCGAGGTGGGATATCCGGAGGCGGGCGGGATCGAACTGCTGCTGGATCGCGGGTGGCGATTGCGCATTGGCCGCGGTGCCGAGGAAACCACGCTACGCACCGTGCTGGCGGCGCTGGCGGCGATGAGTCCTGCGCAATGATCAGCCTTCCCGCCGCCGTCAGGGTGTATCTCTACACGCTGCCCTGCGACATGCGCAAGAGCTTCGATTCGCTGAGCGCGTTGGCGCGCGAGGTGGTGGGCGTGGATCCGCTTTCCGGGCACCTGTTCGTGTACGCCAGCAAGCGCGCCGACCGCTTGAAGATTCTCTACTGGGATCGCGACGGCTGGGCGCTCTGGGCGAAGCGATTAGAGGCCGGCACCTATGCCTTTCCCTTCGCCGCGACGGGCCGCAAGGAGATCGCCGCCTGGGAGCTACAGGCCCTGCTGGAAGGCATCGATTTGGGCAAGTCCAGACGCCGCAAGCGCTTCGCCATTTCACCCTCTCAGCGCGCCTGAAGGCCACCGATACAAATGCACCGAAGGCCCGTATTTATTGGCCTTCGAGCGTCTTTTGCACTTCGCTTTCGCCGCAACAAACCGTATACTTCTTGTAGTGGCGATGGACTTCGACAGCTTGCCCGACAACCCCGATCTGCTGCGGCAGATGGTGATCGATCTGGCCACGCAGCTGGAGGTCCACGAGCGGCGCTATCAGCGCGTGCAGCACATCCTGGAACAGCTGCTGGTGTGGCGCTTCGGGCAGAAGCGCGAGAAGATCGACGAGCGCCAGTTGTTCCTGTTCGCGTTGCAGTTGGAAGCCACCGGCGGCGACGTGAAGGAGCTCATCGCGGAGCTCGAACAGGACGCCGCGGACGAAGAAGCGCAAGCGGCCAAGGACGCCGAAAGCACCAACGAGAGCGGCAACGACAGCGACAAGAATTCTCCCTTCTCGGGCGGCGGCAATGCGCAAGAGGAATCGAAGCCCAAGCGCAAAGGGCACGGGCGCCGCCGTCTGACACGCGCCTTGCTGAGCGAGCGCATCCTGCATGAGTTGAGCGAAGCTGAGCGCGCCTGTCCGGATTGCAAAAAGACGATGGAGCGCATCGGCGAAGACACGAGCGAACGGCTGGAGTATGTGCCCGCCACGCTGAAGATCATCGAGGACGTGCGCACCAAGTACGCCTGCCGCTGCTGCAGCCACTTGAAGACCGCGCCCAAGCCCGCGCAGCCCATCGCCAAAGGCCTGGCCGGGGCAAGCTTGCTGGCGCAGGTGGCGGTGGCGAAGTTCAGTGATCATCTCCCCTTGCACCGCCAGGAAACGATCTTCCGCCGCCACGGCGTGGAGCTCTCGCGCAAGACCATGTGCGGCTGGATGCGGCAAACCGCGGATCTGCTTGATCCGCTCTACGAACGGCTGAAGGCACGCGTGTTCCGCTCCAAGACCGTGCACACCGACGACACGCCGGTGGCGGTGCTTGATCGCAAACTGCCGCGCACCCGCAAGGGCCGCATCTGGACCTATGTCGGCGAAGACGCCACCGTCTACGACTACACCGCCAGCCGCGCCCGCGAAGGCCCGGAGCGATTCCTGAAGGACTATCGCGGGTATCTGCAAGCCGACGCCTATGGCGGCTACGACGCGTTTTTCAAGCAACCGGAGCGCGGCCTGGTGGAAGTGGGCTGCTGGGCGCACGCGCGCCGCAAATTCTATGAAGCGCGCTCGAGCAGCCTGCCGCAGATGACGGCGGCGCTGGCCTACATCGGCCTGCTGTATCGCGTGGAGCGCAAGGCGCGCGGCCTCAGTGCGGAGGAGCGCCTGGCGTTGCGCCAGCGCTATGCCAAGCCCGTGCTGGCCGAGTTCGAGGAATATCTCCTTCGCGCGCGGCATCACGTGCTGCCCAAGAGCACCGAAGCACACGCGATCGCCTACACGCTGAACAACTGGACAGCGCTCAGTCGCTATGCCGACGACGGCGCCCTATCGATCGACAACAACGCCGCCGAGCGCAGCCTCCGCGGCGTAGCGGTAGGCCGCCGCAACTGGACCTTCTTCGGCAGCGACACCGGCGGCAAGACCGCCGCCGTCCTGAAGAGCTTCATCGCCACCTGCCAGCAAGCCAAGCTCGACCCCTGGAGCTACCTGGTGGACGTGCTCAAACGCATCGGCGATCACCCCATGAATGCGCTGGACGAACTGCTACCCAACAACTGGAAACCCGCCCAAGCCTGAAACCTCGCAGCAAGTGGGAATCCAGGCCAGAATACCGCTGACCTGGATTCACGGGACGGGTACGAAAGCTGAAGGATACGACGGAGGAGTCGCTCTGGTTTTGGCGTTTGAAATACCGCCGCATCATCTGGAACGACCGCCATCACTTCCTTCTTGGCCTCCTGCGTGTTCCCGACCTCGGTATGAAACCAGATGGTCTGTGGCACGATTCCGTCCATCACGTCTGATAGGAAGCGTTTCAATCGCGGTTGATTGTTTCCGTGTCTCCCCCACCAGATTCGGTTCTCGTTATCGAGTTCCAGGAATCGCTCCTTTGACACACGCCAGTACATACCCCTGGGTC
>CAYMDD010000256.1:0-2988 GCA_964389045.1 uncultured Rickettsiales bacterium | reverse complement strand
ATCGAACATGGCGCCAAGCTGCCCGGCAATGACGGGACTGTAAACCGCCACGGCAATCTCCGTGTTCAGGTTTACTGAACGAGGGTCAAAATTGAACGAGCCGATGAGCGCTGTCTCGCGGTCGATTACGTATACTTTAGAGTGCAGCGATGCGCGGGAAGAGCCGCTTTTCATGCCTGCGCCAAGCCCCCTGCCCCGGTGCGCGCTCTGAATGGGTTTGAATTCATAAAGCTCAACGCCGCGTTCAAGCAATTCCTCGCGCCACCGGCTATAGCCCGCATGCACCGCCGCCACATCCGTGGAAGCCAGCGAATTAGTGAGGATCCGCACTTTGATGCCTTTGGCCGCCAGCCCGCCCAACCATTCGGCGCCCCGCTCCCTGGGCACCAGATACGGCGTAACGATCAGCACTTCGCGCTTCGCGCGTTCCGCTTCCTCCAAAAGCTTGGAGCCGGGCTTGCTTTCTTCCGCGCCTTGCGGATTTTGATTTGGCTCCGCGATTTTTTCGGGTGTATCGACTGCCAGTTCAGCGGGCGCCCAGACCAGCGCGCGCTCAGGACGGAGCCATTCGCCGGGCCGGTCGTTCAACAGCGACTTGCCGGTGTCGGAAGCCAGAATCTTCGCCGCTTCCTTCTCAAGTTTCTCCTTGATTTCCTGGAGCGCTTCCGCGTTTAAGCGCGGCACGGTAAGCATGGCAAAGGACGTGGCCTCCTCGCTGTTCCAGTAACGGTCGAAGCTGCGCGAGAGCGCAGGCACGATCATGCCCGCGGCAAGAATGTCCACATCGCGGAAATTAAACGCCTCGCCCGCACCGAAATACACATTGCCTAGATTTCTGCCACCGGTAATCGCCACGGTATTGTCCGCGATCATCACCTTGTTGTGCATCCGCCGCGTCAGCTGATCGAAATCGGTTACATAATTCAGCATACGCTCCCAGAAAGGATCCTGCCGCGTGTTTAGCACGTTGAACGCACGAATCTCGATGCGGGGGTTCTGGTTTAAGTAGTTGAGCGCTTCGTCGGCCTGCTTGATGTTAATGCCGGCTACCAGGACGCGCACCCGCACGCCGCGGTCCGCCGCATCCATCAGCGCTTTCAGCAGCAATCCGCCCGTGTCGTCGTGGTGCACGCTGTAATACTGGAGATCGAGCGTTTTTTCCGCACCCGTAATCATCCGGTAACGTGCGTTAAGCGCCTTTTCCCCGCTGGTGACCAGCAAAAAACCCGACTTTTTCGGGTTGGCTTTCTGTTGTCCGGCCAAAGCGCGTGCGAACCTCGTATCTGCAACCGCAGACGTTGCCAAAGCGTGGCTAGGGACTTTTTTGATTTCCTCCGCGGTCAGCGGACTGGCGCAGCCAAGCAGCAATACCATGGTCAACACCCAGAAGGGAAACGTGCGCAGCGCAGGAACGGTTGAATGCATATATGGGAATTATACGGCAATACACAGGGAATGAAACGATCATTTCTTTCCGGCTGAATTTTCAAAAATAAAGGGGATTATATACTTAGCGTACCGAGCCAGATTTGCTAGACTGCATTACATTAGCAAAGAGAGAGCGTTATGTCGAATCTGCAAAATCCCATCTACATCGACGAAGATAAAGCCCGCGAACACCTGGAATCGCTCCGCTGGCCGGATGGTGTTATCTGCCCGCATTGCGGTGTCGTCGGCAATGCCGCCAGGCTGCAAGGCAAGAGCACACGCCCTGGCGTTTACAAATGCCGCGATTGCAGCAAGCCATTTACCGTCACAGTGGGAACACTATTTGAGCGCTCGCATATCCCCCTGTCCAAGTGGCTGCTTGCCGTACACCTGCTTTCTGCCAGCAAGAAGGGCATGAGCAGCCACCAGCTTCACCGCATGCTCGGCGTCACCTACAAGACGGCATGGTTCATGTCGCATCGCATCCGTGAGTCGATGGCACCAGGCGACAACCTCCCGCCTCTCGGTGGCGAGGGCAAGATTGTAGAAGCCGACGAAACCTTTGTCGGCGGCAAGGAGAAGATCAAGCACGCGAAAGACCGCAAGCACCTAGGCGCGCGTCATCGTCAGCATCACCCCCAGGCGGCGATGCAGCTGGCCGCTTCCAGCGCCACACCCTACACCGGCACGCTGACCATGCTGGTAACGCCGAATTGATTGACGGGAGTTACGGCTGGCGGGTACATTTCACCGCTATGGACGTGACGCTTTATTATCACTCGACCTGCGGCACTTCGCGGCGCGTGCTGGAACTTCTGCGAGAAAACGGCATTGAGCCGCGCGTCGTTGAGTATGTGAAGGAACCGCCTTCCCGCGCCGGGTGGGGATCGCTGATGCGCCGCGGCATTTCAATCGATGCGCTGATGCGCAAGAAAGAGCCGCTTTATACCGAATTACAGCTGGAGCGTGCCTCGGACCAGGAATTGCTCGATGCGCTGACGGCGCATCCGCAGCTACTGAACCGCCCCGTCGTTGTCACCGAACACGCCGTCCGCGTATGCCGCCCGGCGGAGACGGTGCTTGAAATGCTTTAAAAGCAACGGTTAATCACTCCTTAATAAGGCCGGAATAAAATAGGGGGCATGAACCGAACCTCACCCCAACGCGCGTCAAACGGCTTCTCCCTGATTGAGCTGGTGATTGTGCTGGTCATCGTCGGCTTGATTATAGGCGGCGTGCTGGGCGGGCGGGAATTGGTCAAGACGGCCAAAGTGCGCTCATTTATCGGCCAGATCGAGCAATATAAGACGGCAGCCCAAGCGTTCAGAATTAAATATAATGCGCTCCCCGGAGATGTCTTGGCCAGAGACGCCACCCAACTCAACCTCGCCGCGCGCTCCGGCCAAGACGGTCACGGCGACGGCAATGGGATTGTTGCCGGCGGTTCATATTACCCAAATGCCTCTCAAGGCGGAGAAATCCGGCTCTTTTGGACGGATCTGTCTACCGCCGGCATGATCAAAGAATCTTTTACCGCAGGCGATTGCGACAACTGGTTAG
>CAYMDD010000255.1:0-2989 GCA_964389045.1 uncultured Rickettsiales bacterium | reverse complement strand
ATCTTAAGCGTCGCCATGATGCTGCGCTATTCGTTCGGGATGGCGGCGGAGGCGGATGCGGTGGAAAGCGCCGTCAAATCCGTGCTGGCGCAAGGCCTGCGCACTGCCGATATCCTGCAGGACGGCATGCGGAAAGCCTCCACCGCCGAGATGGGCGACGCGGTGATGAAGGCGTTAAGCGCTTAAAGTTACACGCCTCTCTTTGTCATCCCCGCCTTGTGCGGGGATCCAGAGCCAAATGCTCTGCCAACGCAGATGTCGTGGATGCTGGCCTTCGCCGGGATGACAAGGGAAACTTCGCAAAGAGAAAGGGCAGCGGTTTTACCCGCCGCCCTCTCGTTTAGCGACATTAAATCAATTAAGCCGAAGCGGCTTTGCGCATCGTTGAGCTGGCGGCGTTCGCGGCGCGGCGGCGCGGCTGGCTTCGTTGATGCTCTCGGAGGCGCGGTTTTTCAGCATCTCGCCGGCTTCGAAGCCGGATTTGCTCAAGGTCTCGAACGCTTCGCGTACAGCGTTGAAATTGTTCTCGATGATGGCGCAGCTGCACTCGGCCAGGCGGCTGATGCCATTTTCGGGCGAGCCGGACTGGAACATCTCGCGGGTGGCGCGAAGCCCCTGCTCCATGTTGTCGCGCGCCACTTCCGCGTTGCGGCGGGTGACGGCCTGGATGCCCTCGACCCACGCCTGGCTGGCGGCGGTCATGGCTTCGCAGTTGCGGCGAAGGGTGTTGAACGGCTGGTTGAAATCGAAGACGTTTTTAAACGACTCCGCACCAAAAAAATTATTGTAGGCCATGATGAAATCTCCTTAAGATTCTTAAAACTTGCGGTTGGTAAAATGGGCGTGCATGGGTATAACGCGGCGGAATCTGCCACATTGCGGGCGATACGTCAAGCGTTTTTGTGCAGTGCAACAAATAAACTAAATGCCCGACAGCTCTTCTGAGCGCGCCGCGGCGGCGGAAAGCGCCGAGTGCACCGCCTCGCGGAAACCCGCCGCGTCGAGCGCGGCGATTCCTGCCTCCGTGGTGCCGCCGGGGCTGGTGACGTTTTTTCTCAAATGCGCTGCCGCATCCCCGCTCTGCTCCAGCAAGCGCGAAGCGCCGATGACGGTTTCCCTCGCCAGCTCCGTCGCGGCTCCCGGCGCAAGCCCAAGCGCCTCGCCCGCCGCCGACAACGCCTCCAGGAAATAGTAAAGATACGCTGGGCCGGAACCCGACAGCGCCGTCACCGCATGCATCTGCGCTTCGTCCACCCAGAGTGTCTTGCCGACGGCGGCAAAAAGCCGCTCGGCCAATTCCTTGTCCGCCTCCCCGGCGTACGGGTTCGGGGTGAGCGCCGCCACCCCCTTGCCGACCGTTGCGGGGAGATTCGGCATGACGCGGATTACTTTAGCTTTTTCATTTAGCCGCGCCTGATAAAAGGATATTTCCCTGCCTGCGGCGATGGAGATATAGAGCGGGTCTGCCTCCGCGAAGCGCGCTTTGCAGTCTGCCAGGACTTCATCCAGCTGATCCGGCTTGACGGCCAGCACGACCACCTCCGGAGCAACGGTTAAGACATCCAGGCCGCCGACGATGAAAATATGCCCCTCATCGTGCGAAGCGAGGGCGATCTTGTCGAATACGTAGACATCGTCGAATTGCGCCGTGATTCCGGCGGATCTCCAGCCCGCAAGCAGCGCGCCGCCCATTTTCCCGCAGCCGTAGAGCAGCAGCGTGGGCATCCGTCAGCTCACGCTTCGGCGATGGTTTCGAACAGCGCGATCTGCAGCGCCTCAGCGGGCGCCTTCCCGCCCCATGCCACGGCCTGGAAGGCGGGATAGGCGCGCTCGCATTCTTGGAGGGCGATGTCGAGCAATTCCTGCATCTGCTCGCTGCTGACGCTGTGCCCTTCGCGCAGCAACAGCGTATGCCGGAACATCACCACCGGCTCGTCGCTGGAGAGAATGAAATGGCCGAGCCAGAGCTTTTCATTAATGAGTGCAAGCAGCGCGTAAATCTTCGGCAGCGCGCCTTTGGGCAGCTTGGCGTCGAAGGCGAAGCCCACGGTGAGGCCGAACTCTTCCTGCCAGTTGAACCACAGGCGGTAAGTGCACCACATTCCCTTGGCTTCGGCGAGCAGTTCGCCGTCGTCCAGGCGGTCGAACGACCAGTCGCGGTCGGTAATGACCAGCTCGGCAATATCGAGTGGGTTGAACAAATTCTCCGATTTCAGCACCAGCGCCGTCATGGCATTAATCCTCCTTCGAAGTCAAGGCGAGGCTTGCGCACGCTTGCTACGCGCAAAAGATCCGCTAACAATCCATAATGTTTAAGAAAACTGCGCTTAAGCGCTTATATTCCACGCATCCAAGCTTGGCAAAAAAAGGAGATGATTGCAATTCATTTTACAGATTTTAACGAAACCTTAAGCATATCAAGAGTATAGTATTTGCCCTTACCCTTTTATGGGCAGTTACTTTAAGAAATTAATATAAATATCTATCCTATAACCCTTTTTTCCCCTCCAGTTCCGCAAGCCTACGCTCCAACGCTTCCATTTTTTCGATCAGTTTCTCCTGTTCTTCCCGCGCCTTAGAGGCCATGTCGCGCGCCACTTCGAATTCTTCCCGCGAAACAAGGTTTAAACTCGAAAATCCGCGCTCAAGGCGCTCCTTGACGCTCCGCTGCAGCTCGCGGCTGCCCTCCACCACGTTCCCCGCCGCACCCGCCAGCATCTTGGCCAGGTCGTCCAGTAGTTGGCTGTCTTTGCGCATATCCCCTCCTTGCTTCACCATTTATCAATTTTTTGCCGGTATCCTGTAGTGTGCAGGATCATATCATGAAAGACGCTCCATGAAAACCATACTGGTGACGGGCGGCGCCGGTTTCATCGGCTCGAACCTGGCGGCGGCCTTAAGCAAGCGCGACGGGATCAACGTGGTCGTGTGCGACCGCTTCGGCACAGACGACAAATGGCGGAACCTGAAAAACCACACCGTCTGGGAC
>CAYMDD010000254.1:0-3003 GCA_964389045.1 uncultured Rickettsiales bacterium | reverse complement strand
AGATTATGCTGCTTTCTTCGCCTTCACCGCCTTGGTGATTTTCTCGGCGGCATCGGCTAAGTTATCGGCGGGCGTGATAGCCAGGCCGGAAGACGCCATCATCTTCTTGCCCAGTTCCACATTGGTGCCCTCCAGGCGCACCACCAGCGGCACATCGAGCGAGACTTCGCGGGCGGCGGTGATGATGCCTTCGGCGATGATATCGCAGCGCATGATGCCGCCGAAGATATTGACCAGGATGCCTTCCACATTGGCATCTGAGAGGATCAGCTTGAAGGCTTCCGTTACCTTCTCCTTGTTCGCGCCGCCGCCGACATCGAGGAAATTCGCGGGCAGGCCGCCGTAGAGCTTGATGATGTCCATGGTCGCCATCGCCAAGCCGGCGCCGTTCACCATGCAGCCAATATTGCCTTCCATCTTCACGTAAGACAGGCCGAACTTGGCGGCTTTCTGCTCCAGCGGGTCCTCTTCGTCCGGGTCGCGCAGATCATGGATATCCGGGTGACGGAACAGCGCGTTTTCGTCGAAGTTGAATTTGGCGTCGAGCGCGGTGAGCTTTCCGTCTTTGGTGATGGTGAGCGGGTTGATCTCCACCTGGGAAGCATCCGTCTCCACGAAGCAGTGATAGAGCCTCTCCACGAAGGTGGCGAATTTGTTCTGCAGCTCCTTGGGGATATCGAGCGCAAACATCAGCTCGCGGGCATGGAAGGGCTGGAAGCCCGCCGCAGGATCGACCGAAACCATCTTGATCTTCTCCGGGTGATGCGCCGCCACTTCCTCGATGTCCACGCCGCCTTCCTTGGAGGCAAGGAACGTGATGCGCGAGGTCGCCCGGTCTACCAGCAGGCTTAAATACATCTCCGTCTCGATGTCGGTGCCTTCCGAAACGTAAACGCGCTTGACCACGCGGCCTTCCGCGCCGGTCTGGTGCGTCACCAGCGTATTGCCGAGCATCTGCAACGCATGCGCTTCCACCTCATCGAGCGTCTTGGCCAGGCGCACGCCGCCCTTGTCTCCAGCCTGCTTCTCCACGAATTTGCCCTTACCGCGCCCGCCGGCATGAATCTGGGCTTTGACCACCCACAGCTTGCCGCCGACGTTCTGCGCGGCCTGCACCGCCTCGTGCGGCGTATACGCCACACAGCCTTTCGGCACGGGCACGCCGTATTTGTGCAGGATTTCCTTGGCTTGGTATTCATGGATATTCATAACGCTATATCTCGCTGATGACTGTATTTTAAAAACATTACCTGCCGCCCATCGCGGCTGCTCTTTCTGCGCCGTTGAGTTCTATTTCAACCGTAGGCTCAACGCCCATCCGTGCTTGATAGGCCTCTTTAACCCTTTGCCGGATATCCTCCGGCAATGCCCCTTCCGCGGCAACGGAAACATAATACTGCTTATGTCCATCCACCGTTCGGTTGCCGATCTGCACCAATGCCCCTGCTATTTTCTTTTCGCTCAATATACCCTGCACAATCCCTTTGAGCGTACCTGCCTCCAGATACTCCTGGGAAAGATGCGGCTTGGACATATCGGCCTTAAGCTTTCATTACAACTTAATCCCGTCGCAAAGCTCTTTGACGGCTGCGACGGATTTATCAAACATTGCCTTTTGCTCTTTGTTTAAAGAAATTTCAACGATTTTTTCAACGCCTCCGGCGCCCACCACCACCGGCACGCCCACGTAAAGGCTGTTCACCCCATATTGCCCCGTAAGATAGGCGGCGCAAGGCAGGATGCGTTTTTTATCGTACAGATACGCCTCCGCCATGCGGATGGCGCTGGCCGCCGGTGCGTAAAACGCAGAGCCGGTTTTAAGCAAACCCACAATCTCGGCGCCGCCGTCGCGCGTGCGTTGAACGATCTGGTCGAGCTTTTCTTGCGAAATCCAGCCCATGCGGATGAACTCGGCCAGCGGAATGCCCGAAACCGTAGTGTATTCCACCACCGGCACCATCGTATCGCCGTGCCCGCCCAAGACAAACGCGTTGATATCGGCGATGGACACCTTCATTTCCTCCGCCAGAAAATAGGCAAAGCGCGAAGAATCGAGCACCCCCGCCATGCCCACCACCTTCTGCGGCGGCAGGCCGGAGATTTGCTGCATCACCCACACCATCGCATCCAGCGGGTTGGTGATGACGATGACGAACGCCGCAGGGCAGTATTTTTTCACGTTCTCAGCCACGGTTTTCACGATGCCGGTGTTAATGCTGACCAGATCGTCACGGCTCATGCCCGGTTTGCGCGGTATCCCCGCCGTCACGATCACCACGTCTGCGCCGTCGATGTCCTTGTAATCGTTAGAACCTCTCAAATGCACATCCGCCCCGTCGATGGCCGACGACTGCGAGATGTCGAGGGCTTTCCCCTGCGGCAGCCCTTCGGCGATGTCGAACAGCACCACGTCTCCTAAGTTTTTCAGCTCCGCCAGATGAGCGAGCGTGCCGCCGATCATGCCGGCGCCGATCAGGGCGATTTTCTTGCGTGCAGCCATGGGATATCCTTACCGAATAGAGGAATGTAAGCAAAGGAAAGCGCTTACCTTAAGCCCAACTGTTTAAAACACCCTTAAAACAATGCAAGCGTCGATTCTGCCTGATAATCTAAAATGCCTAAATTTAAGCAGCTTATTAAATAAATTGTCTACGCCTGACGCTTGTGTTAGAGTTCCGGGGATTACTCGTTGCTGCCGTACCGTCAAGGAATAGTTTCCTGCGGGACATGGCAACTTTGGAAGGGAATCCAGGTAATCTCGAATTTCCCATTCCTTCCGGCTGTTCCTTAACAATCCTTCGGGAGAAAAAGGAACTCAAGCATTGAAAGGATTCCGATGAAAGTCGTGATCCGGCCCGGACTCTTAAGTGACGTCGTCGTTCAATGCCTCGAAGACGACGGCAGGGAGATCCCCGGCATCGCCAAGGTGGTCCTTACCAACCCACTGCAAGTCGATGCGGTGCGGGACTTGCTGGACACCATCCGCAAGCAGCTCGCCCTAGG
>CAYMDD010000253.1:0-3015 GCA_964389045.1 uncultured Rickettsiales bacterium | reverse complement strand
AATGAACCCTATAATATTAAGATCACACACAACGAAAAAGTGTAATTTAGGGGAATTTTTACCTTGCATTTGATCCGGCCTGCGCTATAAGCCGCAGTGAACCTGCTTACCCCTAGTAAACCCTCGGCGTGCTCGTTGCATGTCCGAGAGATGGGGTGGGTTCAGCCCGTGCAATGCCCAGACAGGGATGCGTACGGGCAGCAGTGGTTCGCAACGGAGCATTCCTCTCATGCGACAGCTGTCTCTCTGGGTCGCCATCGCGGCGGCCCTCGTCGGGCTTGGTTGGGGCGCCACTCCGGTGGATGCCCAGAACGTCAGGGTCAGGGTGGAATTCCCGACCTTCGCCAACGGGCCGACCAACCCGCCGGGCATGCCGGGCGTGGTGCCGCAGATCGTCATCACGAACGCGCGCCCGATCACGGCACTGGTGCAGATTCTCGCGCCTGGCAATCCCGCCGATAACGGGAACGTCAGCACCCGCGAATTCGACACCAGCGGCCCTCCGGGAAGGGAGGTGGTCACCCTCCAGGACAACGAACGCCTGGTCGGCATCACGGTCGAGAAGTTCGATCCGAACCAGTTCGTGGGCGTCCAGGTCGTGGACACCATCAGTTTCACGATCTACGGTCAGAACCCGACCGGTGCCGCGCCTACGCTGGCGACTTCGGTGTTCAACACCGTCAAGTTCCCCAACCGCTGGTCCGCCACGGTGGGAAATATGCCGGAGTTCGGGGTCGTCATCACGTACGACGCGTTCCCGGGGCTGCCCCCGGTGTTCATCAACTACAAGTAGCCTGAGCGCCCATCGCGCCTAAGGCAACCCGACAACTCAGGAGCCGACCGAATAACATCCTTCCAAGGATGCGGTCGGCTCCCTTCAAATACCATAAACGTGTTTGCGTAGATCATTTGGATTATAATTCAATATATTGCTTTGAGATCATACAATAGTTAAGTTATATTAAACTTTTCTCTTTTCCTCTCCCACGTTTTTTGCTATCGTCAACAATGAACCTCTCATCTCCTAATAGATGCCGTGCAACCAAGCACTGCCTATTGGAGATGGTTCAGCCCGCGCAACAAATCCTTGGCCAAGGATTGCGTGGGCAAACAGCGCCTTTCGGAGACTCCGACAATGCGTACGTGGATCGTTGGCCTCGCGTCGGCGGTTCTCATGGTTTCGCTGGGCAACACTTCGGTGAACGCCCAGCAGATCATCAACATCGTCCAGGTGCGCAACCCCAACGGGAACGGCATCGGGACGGAAGTCAGGGCGGTCTTCGCCACCCCCGCGTCGGTGACGGTGCGGGACGGCAACTACGACGTCATGCCGGCCTCCACCAGCCTCGTGGTGCAAAACACGGGGACGGAGATCCGGAACTTCAACACCGTCACGCTCAACGGCACGCGGCTGTTGGAGATGACGGTGGCGCCGGATGGCTCACGCAGCTACGTGGGCCTGTACATCCAGAACACCAAGCCGTACACCATCAAGGTGTACGACGGGGTGGGAGGATCCCAAACCTTCAGCGTCAACACGCTGTCGGCGCGGAACATGTACGAGGTCACCAAGCAGCTGCCCCCCGGCGGCGCGGTCGATATCGACTGGGGCGACGGTTTCCCCGGCGCCCAGCTGTGGGTGAAGCAGTAACCCGACACCGAGCCGGCCAGGCCTGCGCACTCCCCCCAAAGGGAGTGCGCAGGCCGGCTCCATTTTCTCACTGTATTAGCGGAAACGCCATCTTCCCTGCGATAATTTCATCCGCAGGCTGCGCACCAAGCGCCGCTTCCGATGTGCGCACGTATTCCGCCAGCCGCGCCACCGCTTCATCCGCCGCCTCCACCGTGCCGTACGCGTTGCGCTTGAGCGCCCCATTGAAATCGCCGGAGCCTAACGCCTTGGTGTAGGCATCCAGCCGCCCGTAGAACGCCGCGCCCATCTTCTTCACGCGCTTGCCCACGCCCGTATCGCTTACGCCCATTTCGCGCAAAGACCTGTCCATATCCCCAAAAAACGCCTGGGTCAGCTCGCACGCGAAGGCTTCCGCCCTTTTGCCAGGCTCGCGCTGCAAGCGGCGCAATACCAGAAACAAGTGGAGCAGCACCATCTCGAAGCGCCCGTCGAGCGTATCGGGCACGCCTGCTTCGCGGTAGAAAAACGGCTGCCGCGCCTGCGTCACCAGCCGCGCGTAAACCGCATGCGCCTGTACGCGCTTAGAAGAGGGACTAAGAAAACTTTTAAAGGCGGAAAGCATAGGGAGGTGACGAGCGATGAATGAGCGTGATGAGCAATATCATCACTCATCTCTCATCGCTCGTCACGCAATTTATGCCGCTTTGGGCAGCTTGGGCAGGCATTGCGTCATCGCGGCTTGGAGCTTCTCAAACGCCTTCACCTCGATCTGCCGCACCCGCTCGCGCGAGATGTTGTAGATCTGGCTCAAATCCTCCAGCGTCGACGGCTCTTCCTGCAGGCGGCGCTTGGCCAGAATCTCGCGCTCGCGCTCGCTTAAGGATGCCATCGCCTGCGCCAGCATGTCGCGCCGCTGATGCAGCTCCTGGCGCTCGGCCAGCACCGTTTCCTGGCTTTCGCCCGGCTCGACGAGGAAATCCATCTTCTCGTCCTGCCCGTCCTCGCCCACCGGGCTGTTGAGGAATACGTCCGAGGCGGTCATGCGCCGGTCCATGTCGATCACGTCCTGGCGGGAAACGTCCAGCCGCTGGGCGATGTCGAGGATCTGCTCATCCGTCAGCTGCAGGCCGTGCACGGCGCCGATCTTTTTCTTCGTCTTGCGCAGGTTGAAGAACAGGCGCTTCTGCGCCGCCGACGAACCGATCTTGACCAGCGACCACGAGCGCAGGATATACTCTTGAATCGCGGCCTTGATCCACCAGATGGCGTAAGTCGCCAGGCGGAAGCCTTTGTCCGGCTCGAAGCGCTTGACCGCCTGCATCATGCCGATATTGCCTTCCGAAATCAGTTCGGCCAGCGGTAAGCCGTAGCCTTTATACTTG
>CAYMDD010000252.1:0-3020 GCA_964389045.1 uncultured Rickettsiales bacterium | reverse complement strand
GCTCGATTGTCGTGCGAGACGGCGAAAACTCGGAACGGTACAAAGTAAAACTGACCGAAGCATCCGTGGACGGAGCGTTGGCGGGACCGCGCTTGGCGATGGCGGCGGCCAACGCCAATGCCGTTATCGAGTACGAGCAGACAATGGAAAGCGCCTACGCCAAGCAGACCGCGGAAGCCAAAGCAATGCTCGCCGGCATTGAAAATATGAAAGACGATAACCGCCTCGGCATTGTCGATGTTACCGCTACCTTTACTCCCGGTAAGTCAGGGGAGCGATACCAGGGGGTACAGGTCACGTTCGAAAGCGAAGAGGCGGCGCGCGCCTTCACGCCGAAAGTAGGATCCTATTACCGGGAGCTGATTCCCAAGGAGAACGGCCAATTCGCAGTGCAGCTCAATGCCGAGCGGTTGGAGAAGCCCGGCGAAGAGAAAAGCGAGAACCTCAAGCGCGCGAAAAGCTATCTCGATCCCGATGCAAAAGAGCCGGAGCGCAAGCTTGCCATCCTCGAAAAAACCTTGCTGGACGATAAGTGGAGCCGGCAGGCCATCCTGGAAGCCGAGAAAAAGCAGGGCGAGAAAGCGCAGGCAACGCTGGAAAAGATGAAGCCGAACCTGGAAGGAAACGGCTTGGGGATTGCCAGCGTCGAGGCGCTTTCTGAGGAGAGGGAGGGTCAGACCCAAGGCAACGTCAAGCAATCTCCGCACTATACAGGCATGAAGGTGACGTTCGAAAGCGAAGCGGCGGCGCGCCAATTCGCCAAGCAAATCGGCGAACCTGCCCCGGAAGGCAATAGCCTTACCTTAAAAGCCGAAAAATTCGCCAATCCCGCACAAGCCAAAGCGTACGATCCGGGTAAAGAAACATCTCTGGCCAAGCTCGAGAAAGCGCTGACAGAGGACAAATGGAATCGCGTCCAGATCACTGACGCAGAAAAAATGCAGCTCGCCGAGGTCAGAGAGCGGGAAGCCAGGATCAACGGCATGGTTGAAGGCAACACGCTGGGCGTTGTCTCCGTGGAAGTACGCGCAGTTCCGGCAGAGTACAAATCGGATACGAATCAGGGAAGAATGAAATATGCGGAGGCAAAAATTACCTTCGCCGATGAGAAATCCGCCCGCGCCTTCGCCAGCGAAATCGGCAAAGACTCCAAAGAAATTACGCAACAACAAGCAGAAGACGGGAAAACCCAATACACCATCCGACTGGAGCCGGAGAAATACACCGGCAGGTCGGCGGTTGCCTATGCCTCCGGCGCTGCCGTGACGGATACGGCGCTGACCAGGCTGGAGTTTAACCTCATCCAGAACCAGCGCGAGCGCGCGAGCGATAAAGTGATCGACGATCAGCTGAGGGAAGCGCGGGAGCAGCCGGAGAAAATCGAAGGCCTGGTTCGCCTTAAAAGCGTGCCGTCTGAACAGCGCGGAATGTTTGAAGTCCGGCAGAGCGGCGATATTACGGTGGAAGGCAGCTACAGCCAAAGGGATGCCGAGCGTATCGCCGGCGATCTGAACGGGGGCAAGTTGCAGCGCATGTTCTCAGGCAAGCCCGCCGAGGTGATGGAAGACGGCAAGGGCGGGTATACCGTTAAAGTCGCCGATTCCAAAGCGCTTGACCCGGATCGCTTGCGTGCCGCGGCGGATACGGTTCAGGACATTGCCAGGCAGGCGCGCGAAGATACCGCTATTGTCTTAAGAAGCATCGAAGGCTTGAAGGATTTGCGTGTGGAAGCGGCGTCGCCCGAAAAGCCCCAGCAGGCGAAAATCGTTTTTGGGCGCGGCGGGCAGGATGCGGAAATGGTGAAGGCGCGCGCCGAGGCGGTGGCGAAGTCACTGGGCACGGAAGTGAAGTACGGGGCGGATGGCACGCCGTCCATCATCGTCGATGATGCAAGCAGACTTGCCAAGGATGCGGTAAAGCAGAAAAGCGCGATTGCTCAAAACGTGACGGAGGCAACGGAAGGCGTAAATCAAAACATTGCCAAAGCCAAGGAAGAGCGCCGGGCGGAGATGGCGAACACGGATGAGAGAATAAAAGAATATAAAGTACAGGCTGCCGTCAGCGGCGCTATGATGGGTATGGATGCGCTGGGAATTCGCACGGAAGTGAGCGAGACGCAGAAAGGCGGTGACGGGAAAACGTACACTACCCTTAAAGTCACGAACGGTTCCTTAAATGCCGATAACCCGGAAAATGCCGTTGCCGTTGCTAATAAACTCGAAGAGATGGCCTTGAAGCAAGGTCTGCGCAGGGCTTCATGGATGGAAAACGGCGAAGTGCGCCTGGATGCCGAAGTCATGGCGCAACTGCAATCCAAGATGACGGAGGCGGAGAAAGCAACCCTCAAAGATGAACTGCTCGCTATCTCCGACCCGAAGGAGATGCGGCGCGTGAAAGAGGAGCGGCAGGTGGCCTCAATGACTCCCCAGCAGAAATCCGAACATCGCTCGGCAGGCTGGAAAAATGACGATGAGATCAGGGACCTAAACGCCAAGTTTGCCTCCGGCGTGATGTTCGCCGCTGCCGGGATGAACCTTGACGGCAGCAAGGACGGTAAAAAAGATTACCGGATCGACGCGGAAGAAGCGGCAGGCAAAGAAAAAGAAATCGCCGATCGCACCAAAGAGGTCAGCAAAGACCTGCACCAGGCATCCACGATTGCCCGCGCAACGCGCGCCATAGATACAGCGTTGATCCGTAAAGATGCTTCAATAGATACGGACGGCGACGGGAAGCTAAACAGGGATGAAATCACCAAGAATCAAGCGCAGATCGCGCAGCTGATGCATAACGATCCGAAGCTTGCCAAGCTGGTTGGCTCCATGCGCCTGGCGGGGCTGGGGGTCGAGGGGCAGGACGTGCCGGTACTGGCGGCCTTAAGCGCTGCGCCCGGCCATGGCGGCAACATGGCCGCTGCCAAGCAGGAAGTCGCCGGCGGGCGCGGCTAAAATACCCTTTAAGCCCTAGCCTCGCCCCGTCCCGCGGCTCTGGTTTTTACGGATAAGGGCGGCATCCGCTGC
>CAYMDD010000251.1:0-3065 GCA_964389045.1 uncultured Rickettsiales bacterium | reverse complement strand
GCCCAGGCTGCGACGGCGGATACGACGGAAGCCGCTGCCGCCGAGAATCCGAAAATCGCGCCGGATTTGCGGGTGAAATCGGCGGTGGCCTGCGCACTTTGTATCGCATCGGGAGCAGCCGGGGCGGCGATGGCGGCAATCAGCGCCGCAGCGCCGAGCGCCACTGCCACCATCAGCGTGGAAAGCGCCCAAACGAGCAGGCCGTGTGCGCCGTCGCGCACTTCGCTCTCATGCGTGGCCGAGTTCTCCATCGGCGCGCGCATGCGCCCGGCAATGTAAGCACCGCCCATGGCCGACATCAGCTGTACCCACAGCAGCCATAGCCCGACCATGATGACGCGCCACACGCGCTGATCGCCTTCGTAGCGCTCAAGCGCGGCGACGGAAAGGCCGATGGCGCTGCCGAATTGCAGCAAGACGAGCGAGACGGCGCAAGCCAGCACCGCGCCCGCGAACACGGCGCTCCATTCAACATAGGAAACGGAGCGCACGCCTGTGATTGGTGTTGCCATAATTCCCTCCTTTAGCGAATGCCGAGGAAGGAAAGGATCGCAAGCACGATGACCACAAGGCCAACCAGGTAGATAATCGAATTCATAACGGTTTCTCCAGTAAACGGTTTTAGAAGTTATTGTATTTAACTAACAAAGGGAGGATTAAGCGTTGACGTATAAATTCGCTGTTATGAACGGAGGCTCTAAATAACTTCTTGTCGTCAAGAATAAAGCCTCGCAATTCCGGCAGAAAATTTATGTTGCATGGTTTTACATGCAGCCCGCACGATATTTGCTAGAACTGCACCTATCCCCCTTTGTTATCTTTTTTGAAGGAGATTGTTATGAACAAGACTCTCGCCATGATTGCCAGCGCGCTTTGCCTGGCGGCTGCCGCCGCTCAAGCCAAGGCGCCTTCGTCGCAGGAATTTGTGGAGAAAGCGTCCATTTCCGACAGGTTCGAGATTGAATCCAGCAGGTTGGCGCTGGAGAAATCGCAGAGCCAGAACATCAAAGAATTCGCGCAGAAGATGATCGACGATCACACTAAATCGTCCGAGCAGCTGAAAGCCACCCTGCCGCAATCTCAGGTGCCCGCAGGCGTGGCGAAAGAGACGTTGGACGCCAGGCATGCGCAGATAATGAAAAGGCTTCAGTCCGCAGACGGCGCGGAGTTCGACCGTGAGTACATCGCTGCGCAAAAGAAAGCGCATGATGAGGCGGTAAGCCTTTTCAGCGCCTATTCCAAGGACGGTGCGGATAAAGCGCTTAAAGGCTTTGCCGGGCAAACGCTGCCGACGCTGAAAGAGCACCAGGAGCACGTGAAGGATTTGAGCGCCTCATAAGTGTCCGGCTCTTTGAAGAAAGATAAAAAACGCGGCTGACAACGCCGCGTTTTTTATTGCCCTAGGAGCGTGGCGGGCGCATGCTCGGCGGCATGCTGAACGGCAAAACCATTCTTCTTACGCATGGGCGCGCAACCGAAACCATCGACGGTGTGCGGCACTACGCCAACCACCGGATGGCTGCTCGGCACGGGCAAGAGGTTGCGGATGCGCTGGAGGGTCAAGGCGCGCGCGTAGTGCGCGTGCAGGCAACAGGCAGCGCGGCGCTTCTGGCGGATGCCTGCAAAGCGGTGCTGGCCGCGCAGGCGGTGGATGCGGTGGTGCACGCCGCCTCCGTCTCTTCGCTGAAAGCGAAAACGCAAGCTGCACAGAAGCTCAAGCTAAAACATGCCGCTACGCCCGTAACGCTGGAAGTAACCGGCAATATCGACGTGTTGGTGCATTTTCGGAAAGCGCTGCCTCCGCCCGTTCCCCTGGTCGGCTATGACCGGGAGCAGATCTTGCGCATGCACGAAGGAGGCGCGCTGGAAAACGCGCTTGCCCGCGTGATCCGAGCTGCATCCGAAAACGAAAGAAGTATACCGGCGCTGACGTGGTCTTCGGCCAAGGAGGGGAGCTTGCGCGGAAAAACGGTGATCGTCACTTCCGGCCCGACGGTGGAAATCATCACTTCGAGCGGCGACGGCTTCAGCAATGTGTCTTCCGGCAGGCAGGGCAGGGCGGTGGCGGAGGCTTTCGCCCGCGCGGGCGGGCGGGTGATCTTCATTAGCGGTATCCAGGAGGATTCCGCGTGCGGCATCTATGCGCCCACTGCGAGCGCCATGCTGGAAGCGGTGCTTAACCACTTGCCCGCCGACGCTTATGTCGGCGTGGCGGCGGTGGCGGATTTCGCGGCGGAGGCCATCGCTGCGCCATTGCAGGAGGGTGAGGAAAGAACGCTGACATTGAAGCAGAACCCCGACATTCTGCACACGGTGGCAACGCACCCCCTTCGCCCGCGCGCGGTGATCGGCTTTGCGGCGGAAACGGAGCACCTGCTTGCGCACGCCACGCAGAAGCTGCTGCGGAAGAACGCGGACGCCATCTGCGCCAACATCGCGGCGGAAGCGATGGGAGGCGAGCACACACGCATCACCTGGGTCACACGCGAAGGCGTTGAGCCGTGGGGGGCGATGCTGAAGGAGCAGGCGGCGGCGGCAATCGCGGGTAAGCTGGCGCGGATGCTGATATAGCTGGGTCGTCATCCCTGCATGCGCGGGGATGACGAGACAATCACACGTTGTTCCGCTCGCGGAAATCGTCGCCCGCCGTGCTGGACTTCTGGGTGTATTCCAGCCCGTCCCAGCCGGTCTTTTTCTTGCGTGAGAAATTTGAGAAGAGTTTGCGCAGCCATTGCATGGAATATCTCCCTTCGAGGTGAAGGCCAGCCGCTTTTTTGGTAAGCGGCTGGCGCGGGTGGTTTTACGGGTTGAGCACGCCGGCGCTCTTGGCCAGGCGCACCAGGTTGACGAATTCGGCGCGGTAGCCGAACTCGTCCTTGCCGCGCGCCCCTTGCGCCAAGGCAAGGATAGCATCGTAATCGAAATCCGCCACGTAAGATTCACCCCGCAAGCGCTGGCCGAACGCGGCGACGGCGGCGGCGAAGCGGGCGTCTTCCGGCGCGGCGTCAACGCTTGCGGCTTCCGCCTGCCTGGCAACCGGCGTGGTGATGAGCTTGCTTGAAGGC
>CAYMDD010000250.1:0-3068 GCA_964389045.1 uncultured Rickettsiales bacterium | reverse complement strand
CAGCCCGTGTCGTTATGGCAATGGATGCCCAAGGCCTTGCCGGGGATATGCTTGGTCACCTCCCCCACGATGGCCTCGATCTCGTGCGGCAGGCTGCCTCCGTTTGTATCGCACAGCACGATCCACCGCGCCCCTGCGCCCTGCGCCGCTTTCAGGCAATCGAGCGCGAAGGCCGGGTTGGCCTTGTACCCGTCGAAGAAATGCTCGGCGTCGAATAATGCCTCCCTGCCCTTAGCGGAAACAAACGCCAGCGATTCCGCGATCATGCGGATATTTTCCTTCTCCGCGATGCCGAGCGCCGCTTTGACCTGCTTGTCCCAGGTTTTCCCCACCAGGCAGATGGCGGGCGCGCCGCTTTCCAGGAGCGCATTCAAGCCGGGGTCGTTCTCCGCCGAGCGCCCGGAGCGCCGCGTCATCCCGAAGGCGGTGAGGCGCGCTTTTTTGAGCTTCGGCGGCGCGGCGAAAAACGCATCGTCGTTCGGGTTCGCGCCCGGCCAGCCGCCCTCGATCATGTCGATGCCTAAAGCGTCCAGCGCCTTGGCCACCGCCAGCTTGTCGGAAACGGTAAAATCCACGCCCCGCGACTGCGCGCCGTCCCGAAGCGTCGAATCGTAGAGGGTGACGCGCTCAGTCATTGCCGCCCATCGGCTTGCCCCAGACATTGTTGCCTCCCTCCCCGTGCGCCGTCCCCGTATCGCCGCAATCGCCGTAGTACGGGCAGCGCCCTTTGGGGTCGGTGCACGCGGAGAGGCTTAAGAAAATGAGGAAGCACAGAATAGCTTTAGGCATAGGAGCGTCAGCTTAAACGATTTTTCCGGATTTTTGCAGGAAAAAGAATGCTGTCTGCGCGATCAGGACATAAGCATAGCCGAAAGCCAGCGAAAAAGCGCCCATCATGCCGAGCGTATCGATTATCCTTTCCCACCGGAAGAACTCTGAGGCTGCAAGCGCGTATATTCCTAAGCAGATCATGCAAAAAGGGGCAAAAATCAGCGGCAGAAGCCACGCCGCTTTCATAACCTGCGCATGCGTCCGCCCGCGTATCCAGCGCGTAACGCCGAAAGCGAATACTGCATAGGGGACACCGCCGTAGAGCAGCGAGAAGCCTAAGAAAAGCCCAATGAGAGAAGCCCATCCTATTTTCAATCCGTCTCCCAGGAAAAGAAGAGGCACGCCGACTAACACCGGCAGCCATAGCGGCATCCAGAGCATAAGAAGATAGAACCGCTTTTTGCTAAAGCGTATTGTCATAATTATCGTGATTATCGTGAGCGCCCTGCCGGAGAATGGCCTGCCGCACTATACAGATTTTCCATAAGCTCCGCTTCCGGGATGCCAAGTTCGATGCCGAATCGCATCAATACCGGAAGGAGGGCGGCATACTGGACAGCTGCTCGCCGCTGCGCGGCCTTGACCTGCTCGATATGCCCGTAAGGATTTTTTCTTTGTTCTGCTTCGTGCACGGTAACAGCCATATCCAAGCAAGTCTCCTTGGCGTGCATGAGCTGTTCGGTAATATAGCTTACAGGGTCAAGCGATTCATTCTTCTTGAGCGCTTCGGCCACCTCCCTCAAAGTTGCGGCTACTTCGCCTGGGTAATGCTGCGCGGAATTCACCCGATTTACTCTCATCCATTCAAGCGTAGTACCTAACGCCTCTTCTATATCGTTTGCGGTCGCGTTCATGGTTATCGTCCCTGCATTTTTGTTGTCAGGGTATTGCTCATGGCAATCCCTATTCTCTTTTAAAGAGATTTATACCACAGCGTACGACTGGATTTAATCTTTTTATTAACCGGCTTAAGCCCGCCGCCACTCCGTGACTCCGCCGGGGCGGTCTTCCAGTAAAATACCTTTATCGCTCAATTCCTTGCGGATGGCGTCGGCTTCCGTCCATTGTTTGGCCTGCTTGGCGGCGGCGCGGGCGGCGATGCGCGCTTCGATCCAGGCGGTATCCTCTTCCGCCCCATGAAACCAGCGTTCGGGCGTCTCGTTGAAAAAGCCCAGCATCCTGCCCATGGCGCAAAGAGTGTGCGGATCGGGTTCGGCATGCATGAACGCATATGCCTGCGCGAGGTTCAAGTCATCGCATAGCGCTTGGAGGAACGCTTCGGGAATTTCTGCCGTGGAAGCAGCTGCCTCCCCGCTTGGCGCCAGCTGGCGGTACCATCCGTCCAGCGCTTTCCTTGCGTCTTCGATGAGCTTCTCGTTCCAATCGAGCGGCGCGCGGTAATGCGCCGACAGCAGAGCCAGGCGGACGGTTTCCCCCTTGACGCCTTGATCCAGCGCCTGCCGCACGGTCAGGAAATTGCCGAGCGATTTGCTCATTTTTTCGCCGCCCACGGTAAGGAAGCCGTTATGCACCCAGACGCGGGCAAACCCTTCCGGCGCAAGCGGCGTCCCTGCCGAGCCGTGGGCGCAGACTGATTGCGCAATTTCGTTTTCATGGTGCGGAAACATCAAATCCGCTCCGCCGCCGTGAATATCGAAGCTTTGTCCCAAATACTCCTCCGCCATCGCCGAGCATTCGATGTGCCAGCCCGGCCTTCCCTCACCCCACGGCGACGGGAAAATGCTGGAAGGATCATCGCCGGTTTCTGCGGGCTTCCAGAGCACGAAATCCCCCGGATTGCGCTTATAGCTTTCCACCGCCACGCGCGCCCCGGCCTGCTGCTCCTCCAGGTTTCTCCCCGATAATGCGCCGTAATCCGCGTAAGCCTCGACCGAAAACAGCACATGGCCTGCCGATAGATAGGCGAACCCTTTGGCAAGCAGCGTCTGGGTAAGCGCGATCATCTGCGGGATATGCGCGGTTGCGCGCGGCTCAACCGTGGGAGGAAGCGCATGGAGCGCGGCCACATCGTCATGAAACCAGCCGGTGACACGTTCCGTTAAGGCGGAAATCGGCTCCCGGTTGGTTTTGGCGGCCAGGTTGATCTTATCGTCCACATCCGTGATGTTGCGCACATAGGTGACGGCGCTTTCGCCATACAGATGCCGGAGCAGCCGAAACAGCACATCGTACACCACCACTGCCCGCGCATTGCCCAGATGCGCGCGATCATAAAC
>CAYMDD010000249.1:0-3068 GCA_964389045.1 uncultured Rickettsiales bacterium | reverse complement strand
ATGTGACAGTTTAGTGAAGATTGGGAAGCTCTGCCCTTTGGCCTTGTAGGGCATGGGTGAGGGTGGTAATTTAGTAAGAGCTATGAATAGCGCGTATGGCTTGCATATGCGCAACAAAAGACGCAGGATTACATAAGGTTGCATCAACAGGCATGAGCACGGCCATTCCACCGAATGCAGGCAGCGCGCCGGGCGGTTTCGTCAACGGCAAGCTCCTGGATACCGCGCATTGGGCGGCGACGGTGAAAAATCTCGACCCCTCCACGCACCGGCTGCGCAATTGCTATGGCCTGAGCATGGGGCTGATCGCAGGCCGCCAGCTGATGAACGTGGCCACCGGCTCCACCCCCTCGGGCGAAACCATCGACAAAAAAGACCTGCCCGTCTTCATCCAGCCTCTCCACGGGGCGCTGGCATACGACCATTTCTCCGACGACCCCAAAGACCGCTGGATGAAAGTGTTCGACAACTGGCTGCCGGGGGTGATGGGCGGCGTGGGCGCAATGCTGGGGAGTTACGATTTTGCGATGGATCCCGCTGTGGGCGGCATCGGGCAGGCGGCCAAAGCGGCGGAAAAAAACTTGGGCAACCTCACCATCGACAAGGCGGAGCTGCTTTCCAAGTTCACCCAGTCGCACCCCTGGCGCGGGCTTTCCGGCCTTACCTCGATGTTCGGCTCCGCTTCCGGCTTCGGGCTGGTGCCGGGCATCAACAATTACGGCGCAACCTTAGGCGGCAGCTTCATCGGCGTGGTCGGGCGCGACAAATTGCAGACGCCGTACTTCCCGGCGTTGGCGGAGTTCATCAGCGGCAACAAACACCCCTTCCCCTTCGGTCCGGCCAGCATGCTGGGGCGCATGCAGAACGTGATGGTGCACAACACGGCCAAAGACCCGAAGCAGGCGCGAGACATGGCCTATGCTATCCTGGAGCCGTGGTTCGGCGAACAGGTAACGGAGCGGCACGTCAGCGATTTCGTGAAGGAGGTGCATGCCGCGCGCGACAAGTTTTTCCGCGAAGGCGGCGTCCCGGAAAACTTGAAAGCCGACTGCGAGAAAGAACTGCACAAAGTCTTAACCGGCGTCGGCCTGGAAAAGACGTTCAGGAAAATCGGCCTGAACCCTGAAACCGCCAGCATCGGGCGCAACGGCTTCATCGAATTCATGTCGCGCATGCTCGGCTACGGCGAGCGCCTGGACGATATCGGGCGCAACTACCGCAAGGCATATGCCGCGCGCAATAACATCAGCATACCGCTGGAAGACCTCACCCGCGCCACTAACCATCCGCACGACGCCAAGACACTCATGGCGGGCGGCGCGGTGGTGGCGCTGGGGGCTGCATTGGTAGGCGGCATAGCGCTGGAGGCGGCGCACTGGCACAAGCAGGATAACCACGACCTGCTTGAATGCAAGAAGGACGCGCTGATTAAGACCGTCGGCAAGACCGACAATTTGATGAATTCGCTGGCGAAGGGCGCGGGCACCGGCGGCGCGCAAGCCTTACCTGCGTTCGACAAAGCCGCGGACGTGCATGCAGGCATCGCCGACCGCTTCAAGCACCAGCGCGAGGTGCTGGCCAGCCGCAAGGCGAAGGCAGGTCAAGGGTTCAGCAGCTGGATCAACGACAAGCCGCTCGAATACATGGAGCTGGCGACCGACGGGTTGAACTCGCCTGAATCGGTAGGCATGCACCGCGCCTCCGTGGCCACGGGCTTGACCGCTTTCGGCCTGGTCGGCATGAAAGTAGCGGAAGCGTTGACGGGCAGGAATTTCGCCGGCGCGAACGTGCCGATCGATAAGGTGCACGATGTGCTGCACCCTCTATATAAAAAGCTCGCTTACAACCCTTTCTCCGATCATCCGAAGGATAAGTGGGGGTACGTCACCCATCTGGCGATTCCATCGCTCTTCGCCACGCTTGGCGCGGTCACGGGCAGTACGCTTTTTTTCCAGAAGCGCCAAGGCCAGGTAAAGAAGGCGGAGTTCATCGACGAGTTCGAGAACAAGGCCACCATGGCCGAAGCCGGGCCGTGGACGCTGCTCACCGCCACGTCCGCCTTGCTCGCCACGCCGTCGGGCAATGTGTTCCTGCCCATTCCCGGCATCAATTACGGCATGTCGCTCGGCACGCGGTTCACCCTTTCTTCCGGGCGCAAGGTGATTTTCCCAGGCCTCGGCGAAAAATGGTCGGGCAACGCCTCGCGCTATCCTTACGGCCCCGCGGCATTGCGCGACCTGATGGTGAAATACGCGGTCAACAACAAAACGCCGCACCCCGAGCAACTGGAGGAAATGGCTATCGGCATCCTGCGCCCATGGTTCGAGAACGTGACGGGCGAACAGGTGCTCGCCTTCGTCAACAAGGTAGAGGAAGACCGCGACCGTTTCCTGAAGGAAGGCGGCGTGCCGGAGGAATCGAAGAAGGATCTGGAGAAGCTTTTGATTGCGCATTTCAAAGGCGCAGGGCTTGAAGGCACGCTGCGCGAGATCGGCCTGGATCCGCTCAAAGCCACGCTCGGCAATAACGGCGTATCGGCTACCATCGCACGCTATTTGGGCGCGGAAAAACCGCTCCAGGAAATCCACCAGGAATTCGCCGACAAATACACCGCGCGGCTAATGAAAGACCGCAGCTTCGCCGCGCAATCTGCCCCGCAGCCTTCCTATCCCGCTTAAATTTCCCGCCGTATAAAGGCGGCATAAATAAAAGCGAATTCTAGATTAAATCTATGTCATAAAAGCGTTTGCGCATTGCATCGCGCGTGTATCCCTTTATATAGGAGGCATGACGGTTTGCTGTCGCAGGCGTCACCCGGGAACAACACCGTTTCACTTCACACTCCCGGTGAATTCCAATGCAGTTTCATCCACAACCTATTCATAGGATATCACCATGAAAAAGTTCGCACTCGCTGCCCTGCTCGCTCTGGCCTCCACCGCCGCTTACGCTACCGATGACGCCATGAAGCGCGAAGCTTCGCCTGCAACCTCCACCACCATGGCTCCTGCCGCTCAGGACAAGCTGACCGACAAGGCTCCCGCCGCCGGCATGACCAAGGCCATGCG
>CAYMDD010000248.1:0-3094 GCA_964389045.1 uncultured Rickettsiales bacterium | reverse complement strand
ATGTTCAGGATATCCACCTGCTCATGGCTCAGAATGCCCGCCGCATCGAGCAGATCGGGATCGATGGTGATCGAACCCATATAGTTTAAATCCGAGCCGGTCACGGTGGCGCGGTGGAGTTTGCATTTGAGGAGGGTTAAGTGCATAGTTTTATCGTCCAACAACTAATAAGCATCCAGGATTCAGCATTCGGCATTCAGAGAAGGAAGAGGTGATTCAGTCAGCTTTTTCTCTAATCCTTGCAAAAGACCGTTGAGCATTCGCCCGATTTCTGAGCTTAAATCCAAAATCTTCTGAAGTGTTTCTGCTGTAATATAACTCAATTCGTGTGCGATAAAAAGTTGCGTCTCCACTTCTGCCAGCGAACCAAACGCAATATCAATGTGTTTTAAAAACTCTCTCGTTCTCCGCCTGCCGCGGCCTTCCGCAATGTTAGACGGCACGGAAACAGCTGCACGCCGCAATTGCGCGGAAAGCCCGTATATTTCGTGTTTCGGAAATGTATCAGCGATTGCATATACCTGTTTTACAAGAATGATAGATTTTTTCCAAACGTCTAAATCTTGGTAGCCGCGCAGATACATATTGATGATCCTGAATGCTAAATGCCGGATGCCGGATGCTGTTTCTCCACCCATGCTTCGCAGCATGCCTTGGCCAGCGCGCGCACGCGCCCGATATACGCCGCCCGCTCGGTGACGGAGATGACGCCGCGCGCATCAAGCAGGTTGAAGCGGTGGCTGGCCTTAATGCACTGGTCATAGGCGGGAAGGGGAAGGCCGTGGCCGATCAGGCTGTTGCATTCGCTCTCCGCGTCCTCGAACTGGCGGAGCAGTTGGGTTGTGTCGGCATATTCCAGGTTATAGGCGGAGAACTCTTTTTCGTTTTCCAGGAATACCTGGCCGTAGCTCACCCCTGCGCCGTTGAAATCAAGGTCATACACATTTTCTACGCCCTGGATATACATGGCCAGGCGCTCCAGCCCGTAGGTGATCTCGCCCGCCACCGGCCTGCATTCGATGCCGCCGACCTGCTGGAAGTAAGTAAACTGCGTTACCTCCATGCCGTCGCACCACACCTCCCAGCCCAAGCCCCAGGCGCCCAAGGTGGGGGATTCCCAATCGTCCTCCACGAAGCGGATATCGTGCAGAGAGAGGTCAATGCCCAAGCGTTCCAGGCTCTCCAGGTAAAGCTGCTGGATATTATCGGGCGAGGGTTTGAGAATCACCTGGAACTGGTAATAATGCTGCAGGCGGTTGGGGTTTTGGCCGTACCGCCCGTCCTTAGGGCGGCGGGAGGGCTGCACGTAGGCCGCGTTCCAGGGCTTGTCGCCCAATGCGCGCAAAGCCGTGGCCGGGTGGAACGTGCCCGCGCCCACCTCCATGTCGTACGGCTGGAGGATGACGCAGCCCTGGCTTGCCCAGAATTGCTGCAAGTTGAGGATAATCTCTTGAAAGCTCTTGCCCATAGATGGGAAGGTGTACCGCCTTGAGCGGCGGAAATCAAAGGATTTTCATTAAAGCCCGCGCCCGCCGCTGCCGCCCTGGAAGCTCTGCCAGCGCGACTCGGCGGCGCGCTTTTTATTGGTCAGGCGATTGCGGATTTCCGCCGTTCTCTCGCTCCACAGCTGCTCCTCCTGCGGCGCCGGGGCGGCAGTTTTCATGCTTTCTTCCAAGCTCTCGATGCGCTCGGCCTCGCGCGCAAACTGCTGTAATTGATTGAAGATATTCCAGTCGCGCTTGTTGCGGGCGCGGACCGCCTTTTTCTTTTCGTGCTTTTTTTCCAGAACGTCCATCCCGACCTTGCGTGCTGTTTGACCTATTGCAGCGGATCTTTTGCTTCGTGTTTGCCCGCCTGCGCCGCCTTCCTGCGTCTGAGGTTATCGCGCAGCGCCTCGGCCAGGCGTGCGCGCTTATCGTCTTTGCCGGCGGATGCGTTCGCGCCCGAAGTGTTAACGGCTGTCATCAGCGGTACAATATTCCTTATGTTATTCCACCTTACAGTTGTCGCAGAATTATCATATCCATGCAATGCGTTTTCTGCTGTTGCGGCGCATCATAATGCAAAAACGCGCTTGCCATCATAGTACCGCTATGGCATGAATCCGCTCGTCTTCGGTTCTTTAAAAGCCGCTATAGCTCAGTGGTAGAGCACGTCATTGGTAATGACGGGGTCGGATGTTCGATTCATCTTAGCGGCACCATTCTACGCCGTTGGCTTCGGATGGCGTAGCCACGACTGCCCGAAATTCATGAAATAATATTTTTGTCTTTCATACCTGCGTAAATAATCATGCAAAGGTTAGGATGAAATGCAATGCAGCCTCTCAAAAAACGTCAATTTTAGATAATTTTTCCCTTTAAGTGCCGCACCTGTGTTCCATGAGGCGATGCTTCTTTAGATAAGGCATTGATATAAAACATTATTCCTCCTTATAGAGGGTGCAAAATGGAACATTTGGGGACATAACTTCCTTAACTAACGGCCTTAGCCGTTCCTGGCATCATAGATGCGTCGGCAATGTGCCGGAAGCTGTTTTATCAAGTGTTGATTACACTCCGTAAATACCCGATCGTCTCTTTCAACCCGTCCTCCAATGGCACGCGCGGCTCCCAGCCAAGCTGGGTTTGCGCAAGCGTGATGTCCGGGCAGCGGCGGGCGGGGTCGTCTTGCGGCAGGGGGAGAAAGAGGAGTTTGGATTTGCTTTGAGTTAAAGAGAGGATGCGCTCCGCCAGCTCCAGGATGGTGATTTCGTGCGGGTTGCCGATATTGACGGGGCCGAGGAAATCAGAGGGCGTGTCCATAAGCTTGAGAATGGCGTCAAGCGTGTCTGTGTAATAACAGAAGGAGCGTGTCTGGCTGCCGTCGCCGTAGATGGTGATGTCCTCGCCTTTGAGTGCGTGCGCGATGAAGTTAGATACCGCCCGCCCGTCATGCACCAGCATGCGCGGGCCGTAAGTGTTGAAGATGCGCCCGACTTTCACTTGCGCATGGTACTGGCGGTGATAGTCGAAGCAGATCGTCTCGGCGCAGCGCTTGCCTTCGTCGTAGCAGGCGCGGACGCCAAGGGTGTTGACGTTGCCCAGGTAATCCT
>CAYMDD010000247.1:0-3109 GCA_964389045.1 uncultured Rickettsiales bacterium | reverse complement strand
GGACCATCGTGAAGTCGGTCAAGAAAACCAACCGCATCGTTTCCGTGGAAGAAGGGTGGCCGGTGGCGGGCATCGGCGCGGAAATCGCAGCCCAGATCATGGAGCAGGCATTCGATTACCTGGATGCGCCTGTCTACAGGGTGCACGGGCTGGATATCCCGCTGCCGTATGCCGCCAACTTGGAAAAGCTGGCGCTGCCGCAAGTGCAACACGTAGTGGAAGCGTGCCGGAAAGTATGCTATAGGAGTGCGGAGGCCGCTTAAAAAACTTTTTTTAAGGAGTTTGCGTATGCTGCGATGTGCCGTTCCGTTAATAGCAATCCTGGCCGCTTCCGGCGCGCATGCCACGGAAGAGGGCGCCACCGCCGCCTCTCCGCCGCCCACGAAGGAAGCGCGCATCGTGAAGCCCAAGCCCGCCAAATGCCCCGGCATGCAAGAGCAGGTGACGCTCAACATCAATTTTAACAGCCGCGAGCGCGATATCGCGCAGGCCAAGGCCGCATTCGAGAAACGCATGGCCGACATGGAAGCATTCGCTAAAAAGGCGGGCGTGCAGAAGTTCGAGATGAACAACATGAATTACAACATCTCCGCGCAGATGCAATCGAGCGGCATGGATGGCATGCAGCTGATGTACTACCAGATGAACGGCAACTTATCGTACCAGCTGGATAACGCGGATGTCGCGGCCAAGCTCATGGAGCAGCTGACCGGCCAGGGCGTGCAATCCTCGATGAGCGTGAACAGCTACCGCCAGCAGCCGTGCAACTACCCAATGATGGCAGATTGAAGATGCGTGCGCTGCTACTTCCATGGCTAGTGCTCATTCCTACGCTGGCGCATGCGCAAAGCTTGCCCGCGCAGCCGTCCTCCATTACCGTTTCCGGCGAGGCGTCGGCCAAGCTCGCGCCGGATGCGGTGACGCTGCCGGTGACCGTCTATACGGAAAACAAGGAGCTGAACGCCGCGAAAACGGAGAACGACCGCAAGCTTGCCGCCGTGCTGTCACTGGCGAAGGAGCTAGGCATTCCCAAAGAGAAGCTGCAAACGCAGATGACGCAGCTGTCGCCGCTTTATGACTACGCGCCCGATACGGGGAAGCAGACCTTGCACGGCTACCAGGCCAGCGCCACCATTGCGATGACGCTGGAGGATTTAAGCAAGCTTACCCCGTTGATGGATAAGCTTGCTCAGGCAGGCATCGACCGCATCGGCTCGGCGCAGTTCGGTCTTAAAGACGAGAAAAAAGCGCGAGACGCGCTGCTTGTGAAGGCAATGCAGGATGCAAGAAGCAAGGCGGATGTGCTGGCGGGCGCTGCCGGCGTGAAAGCGGGCAAGCCCATCACCATCCAGGAGCATGGCGGGGGCATCGGCCTGCCGCGCCCGCCCGTGCCGATGATGGCAAGGGCGGAAATGGCGTCGTTAAAAATGGACGCCGCCGCACCGGATTTGCCGGGCGGGGAAATGGAGATCCGGCAGACGGTTTCGGTCAGCTTCGCGCTGGAGTAGATTTTCCTTGCCAGCTTGAGCAAAGCGGGTATCCAGTAAAGCCGACCGCTATCAATCGTTGAGTTTTTCATGCATCTTCAACAGCTCCGCGCATTCAAACCGCAGATCCTGGCGATTGCCGAGCGATACGGGGTCAGCAATATCCGCGTCTTCGGCTCGGTGGCGCGGGACGAGGCGGACGAAACGAGCGATGTGGACTTGATGATCGACATGGCGCCCGGCAAGTCCCTGTTCGACCTGGTGGAATTCAAGCATAAGCTTCATATGCTTCTGGATAGAGAAGTGGATGTCGTGCAAATAGAAGCGGTAAAGAACCCTTTGCGCAGGCGTTACATGCTGCAAGATGTAACCCCTTTATGAGCAAGCGAGTAAAAGACCCTGCAGTCTATCTGTGGGATATGCTCTATGAAATCGACTGGATCGCCGCATCATTGCACCGGAAAGAACAGATCTACGACTCCATCCTGGGGCGCGCGCTGCTCCGGTCGTTTACGGTATTAGGCGAAGCGGCGAAACGCGTGGACGACGCGACAAAAATAAGGTCATCTCATATCCCTTGGCAAAAAGTCATCGACACCAGGAATTTTCTCAGCCACGAATACGAGAACGTCAATCTCGAACGAATATGGGATATCGTTGACGGCCATCTGCCGCAGCTGAAAACCGATTTGTTATTGCTCTATAAAGAACTGACAGGAACGGATTACCATGCCGATTGAAATTTTGATGCCCGCGCTTTCCCCCACCATGACGGAAGGGAACCTCGCCAAGTGGAACGTGAAGGAGGGGGACGCGGTTAAATCCGGCCAGGTGATTGCCGAGATCGAAACAGACAAGGCCACAATGGAAGTGGAAGCCGTGGATGAAGGCAAGATCGGCAAACTCCTTATCCCGGCGGGCGCGGAAGGCATCAAGGTGAACGAGGTCATCGCGCTCCTGCTGGAGGAGGGGGAGGATGCTTCCGCCCTGGCGGATTACGCGCCGAAAGGCGGCGGAGCGGCCAAGCCTGCGGATGCCAAAGGGATAGCAGCGCCCGCGAACGCGCCGGAGGCGGCCAAGGCCGAGATGATCGGCGGCGGGGCACGCGTCGCTTCGACGGAGGCGAAGGCCGACACCGGCGCGAAAGCCGCGGATGTCGGCTCGGGCGCAGGCGCGGGCGGGCGCGTGTTCGCATCGCCGCTGGCGAAGCGCATTGCGGGCAATGAGGGCATCGATTTACGCCGGGTGCAGGGCAGCGGGCCGCATGGGCGCATCGTGAAGGCGGACGTGGAGGCAGCCAAAGCTTCCGGTGGGGGCAGGGGCGTGGCTGCCATTGGGCGCAACCCGGTGGAGACGGTCGATATCCCGCTCAACACCATGCGCAAGGTCATCGCCAAGCGGCTGCTGGAATCGAAGCAGACCATCCCGCATTTCTACCTTTCGGTGGAGTGCGACTTAACGCAATTGCTCAACGCCCGCGAGCGCCTGAACGCTTCCGCGCAGAAAGGCAAGGACAAGCCGCCCGCGTTCAAGCTCTCCGTGAACGATTTGATGATTAAGGCCGCCGCGATGGCGCTGGCGGAAGTGCCGGAGGCGAACGCTTCCTGGGCGGGGGACAAGAT
>CAYMDD010000246.1:0-3110 GCA_964389045.1 uncultured Rickettsiales bacterium | reverse complement strand
CCAGCACATTGCGATAGCGCCTGCGCTTGACGGCAGCTTCCAGCGCCAGCAGGCAGCCCGAGGTGGTAGCGTGCTCGCCGGAGCCGAAGGCCAGCCCAGCGTCGATGCGGATGGGAATTTGAGAAACCGGGCGTTGCGCGATATGCGAGCCGTGGACGAAGAAACGCCCGATGGCAAGCGGCGGGAAATCCCGGTAGAGGGCATTTGCCCAATCCTCCGCCTCCAGCGGCTCCAGCCGGAAGGCCGGGCGGGCAAGCGCGTGCGCCTCGCATAAGATGTCCAGCCGCCGCAGGATATCCGCCTCGTCGGGCGCATCCGTGTAGAGCACTTCCACCATCCATGTTTTCGGATCGGCAGCCTCTTCCACGCAGGCGACCGAAAGCGCACCGTCTTCAAAATAGGCGTCTGCCGCCGGGGCGATTTCCTGCGGCAGCGGGAAATTCAGCCGGAAATAGCGACGGCTTTGGACGAAGGGGTTGTTCACTGCAGCAGCTTGAGCCATTCTTCTTCCGTCAATACCGTTACGCCCAGCTCACTGGCTTTTTTCAGCTTGCTGCCCGCGTCGTCCCCTGCCACCACGTAATCGGTCTTGGCGGAAACGCTGCTTGCCACTTTCACGCCTAAGGCTTCCGCGCGCGCTTTGGCTTCCTGGCGTCCCATTTTCGTGAGCGTGCCGGTGAACACCACCGTTTTGCCGCTGATGGGAGAATCCGCTTTCGCCGATGGCGCATCCGTTTGAATATTCAAAAGCCTATCCAGCTCCGCCACAACTTCCCGGTTGTGGCTTTCGGCGAAGAACGCCGCCAGCGCATCCGCCACCTTGCCGCCGATGCCTTGAATGGATAATAAATCCGCATAGGCTTCCGCATCCGCGCCTGCTTGCCGCATCGCCTGCGCCCAGGCGGTCAGGCTTCCGTAATGGCGGCTTAAGAGCCTGGCCGTCACCTCGCCGATATGGCGGATGCCGAGGGCAAAGATGAAGCGGGGCAACGGCGCATGGCGCGCGGCCTCAATCGCCTCCAGCAGATTCATCACGGATTTCTCGCCCCACCCGTCCCGTTCGGCAATGGCCTCCGCTTTTTCCGGCAGCCTGAAAATATCGGCAGGTCCATGAATCAGCCCGTCGCGCCAGAACGCCTCGATCTGCTTTTCGCCTAGGCCCTCGATATCCATCGCGTTTCTGGAGACGAAATGCTTCAGCCGCTCCAGGATCTGCGCCTCGCATACCAGCCCGCCGGTGCAGCGCCGTGCCGCCTCCCCTTCCTCGCGCACGGCCAAGCTTCCGCAGATGGGGCAATGATCGGGAAAGACATATTCCGGCCTCCGGGCATGCGCCTGGTCTTTCTCCACCCCCGTAACCTGCGGAATCACGTCGCCCGCGCGCTGGACGGTGACCATGTCGCCTTCGCGGATATCCTTGCGCTTGATTTCATCCTCGTTGTGCAGCGTCGCCCGCGCCACCATGACGCCGCCGACATTGATGGGCGTAAGCTCCGCCACCGGCGTCAGCACGCCCGTCCTGCCCACCTGGATGAAAATGCGCTCCAGGATGGTTTTGGCCGCCTGCGCGGGAAATTTATGCGCAATCGCCCAGCGCGGGCTGCGCGCCACCTGGCCTAGGCGCTGCTGCCAGTCGAGCCGGTTCACCTTAACCACCACCCCGTCGATGTCGAAGCCCAGATGCGGGCGGGCGGCTTCGGCGCGGGCATAGTAGGCGAGCGCGGCGTCGATGGAACTAATGGAACCATCTTCTTCATTCCCCCCGCTTGCGGGGGGAATAAGGGGGGAATGCCCTCCCCCTGCCCCTCCCGCAAGCGGGAGGGGTGAAAGCAAGTCCGCGCTAACATGGAACCCCGTGTTTCGCAATCGCGCGTATATCTCCGTCAGCGTCTCTCCCAGCGCCTCGCTGACTTCGCCTAAGCCATGGATCGCGTAATGCAGGCCTCTTTCCGCGGTGACCCCGGGGTCGAGCTGGCGCAGGCCGCCGGAGGCCGCGTTGCGCGGGTTGGCAAAAGGCGGCTCGCCCGCTTCCGCGCGCTTTTCATTCAAACGCTTGAAATCCGCATGGGTCATGTAGACCTCGCCGCGCACTTCCAGCACGTGGGGGATGTCCTTGCCCTTCAAGCGCTGGGGGAATCCCTTCACCGCTTTTAGATTTGCGGTGATATCCTCGCCCACCGCCCCGTCTCCGCGCGTCGCCCCTTGCGTGAACAGCCCGTGCTCGTAGCGGGCGGCAAAGGACAGCCCGTCGATCTTCGGCTCGAAGACGTAATCGATGGCCGCGTCCTTCTCCAGATTCAGGAAACGGCGGATGCGCGCTTCGAACTCGCGCATATCCGCCTCACCGAATGCGTTGGACAGCGAGAGCATCGGCTTGGAATGCACAACTTTGGCGAAGGCCTCCGAAGGCGCGGCGCCCACCTGCTCGCTCGGCGAATCGGGCGATTTCAGCTCCGGGTACGCCGCCTCCAGCGCCTCCAGGCGCTGCCTTAAGGCGTCGTATTCCGCATCCGTGATTTCCGGGGCGGATTCGCGGTAATACAGCGCATCGTGGCGGCGGATATCGGCGGTCAGCCGCGCGATTTCGGCAGCGGCTTCTTCCATCCCCGGCAGGCTAGCAAGCGGCTTCAAGCAATTTCTCCGCGGCTTTCCTTGCTTCCGCCGTGACGGATGCACCGGCCAGCATACGCGCCAGCTCTTCCTTGCGCGCCGCCCCATCGAGCAATTCCACCGATGTCGTGACCACGCCCTTTTTCTCCTGCTTGGCGACGCGCAGATGCTCTATTCCCTTGGCCGCCACCTGCGGCATATGGGTGACCACCAGCACCTGCGCCTTCTCCCCCAGCCGCGCCAGGCGCTGGCCGATGGCGTCCGCCACCGCGCCGCCGGTGCCGGTGTCGATCTCATCGAAAATCAGCGTGGGCGTGGAGCGCACTTCCGAGAGCGCCACCTTGACCGCAAGCATAAAGCGCGAAAGCTCCCCCCCGGAGGCGATCTTGGAGAGCGGCGCAAACGGCACGCTCGCTTTTTTCCCCGCGTTGGTTGCCACTTCGAAGGCCACGTTCTCCATGCCGCCCGCGCACCAGGCGCTTTCCGGCAAAGCCTGCAGG
>CAYMDD010000245.1:0-3111 GCA_964389045.1 uncultured Rickettsiales bacterium | reverse complement strand
ATTGCAGCCGATGCGCAGGAATACCTCCGGCTGAACGCTGCACTTGAGGAAGCTCGCAGCAAAAAAGACAAGGCGGGAGAGAAAAATTATAACGAGGCACTTGGAGCAATCGCTAAACGATACAAGTTCGATAAAATAGACGCTACTAAAGTAATCGCTAAGTCTGCTACGCCCGCAACACCGGCAGCGCCCGCTGTTGCCTCACCTGGCGAAACCACTCCTGCACCGGATTCTCCTGCACCGGCTCCCGAATCGTCAAGCGTGGGTGATGGGGCAAGTTTGCGTCAGCAGCAACGCCGCAACGAGCACTTCGAAACGCTGCTGTCGCAGCCTTCGGCCAAGCCTAAAACCGATCCGGCAGAAATCAACCTGGGGTATATCAATCCGCAGGCGGGCGGGCTTCCTTCTGCAGGCCAGGCCAAAGATGCGGCATTACAGCGCGGGGCTTAAGCCTCGCCGTCGTCGGCCTGCGCGTCCTCTTCGTCGTTCTCCGCCATCGCGCCCGCTACGGCGTATGTTCCGCCGAACCAGCGCGCCAGGTCTACATCGGCGCAGCGCCTGGAGCAGAACGGCTTGAACGCGGCCACGGTTTCCCTGTTGCAGATCGGGCAGGCCATATCAGCCGCGAAGCGCCCGGATATTGGCGGCATAATTCGCCGCATCGCCCTTGAACACCGCCGATCCCGCCACCAGCACATCCGCGCCCGCGGCGATAACCTCGCGCGCAGTTTCCGCGTTGATGCCGCCGTCCACTTCCAGCATGATCTGCTTACCGGTGGCCTCGATCATGCAGCGGATGGCCTCGATTTTCTTCAGCTGCGAGCGGATGAAGGATTGCCCGCCGAAGCCGGGGTTCACCGTCATCACTAAAATCAGATCGACTTCTTCCATTACATAGGCGAGCGCCGATTCGGGCGTGGTCGGCACCAGCGAGACGCCGCATTGCCTGCCGGTGGATTTAATCAGCTGCAGCGTGCGGTGCAGGTGCGTGGTGGCCTCCGCATGCACGGTGATGATGTCCGCCCCCGCCTTAGCATAGGCTTCGATGAACGGATCCACCGGCTCGATCATCAGGTGCACGTCGAAGGGGATTGTTGCATAGGGTTTGAGCGCCTGGATAACGGCGGGGCCGAGGGTCAGGTTCGGCACGAAATGCCCGTCCATCACGTCCACGTGAATGAAATCCGCGCCCGCGCGCTCCACGGCGCGCACTTCCTCGCCGAGCCGGGCGAAATCAGCCGAAAGAATCGAAGGGGCGATGCGGATCATGGGCGAAGCATAATGCACTTGCCCGCCAGGCTCAAATTTTTTGTATGCACGCCATGAAAAACCCGTCCATGCCGCCTTGCTCGGGCAGGAAAGAGGGCAATGTCCGCCAGCCATGCGGGGTTTTCCGCGCGAGGCGATGCATAGGAGAGGCAGCGGGCGCATCGCACAGCTTCACATCCCGCCGCTCATTCAGCAAGGCTTCTATCTGCCGCTCACCCTCCAGCGGCTCGAGCGAGCATACGGCGTAGGCAACCAAGCCCCCCGGCTTCACGATATCCAGCGCGTGGTGCAGCAGCTTGCGCTGGATGTCGGCCAGCCGCACGATATCAGCAGGCGTGCGGTGCCATGCCACGTCCGGGTGGCGGCGCAGCGTGCCGGTGGCGGAGCAGGGGGCATCGAGCAATACGGCATCCGGCGGCGCATCTGGCCTGTAAAGCGCGGCATCGACGGCGATGCACTCGGCGGCAAGGCGAAGGCGGGAGAGGTTTTCGTCCACCAGTCGCAGCCGTTTCTCGCTGCGGTCGAGCGCCGTCACCTTCGCGCCGGCGCAGGCGAGCTGCGCCGTTTTGCCCCCGGGAGCGGCGCACATGTCCAGCACGCACAGCCCGCGCACACCGCCGAGGAGGGTCACGGGCAGGGAGGCGGCGATATCCTGCACCCACCACTCGCCTTCCGCGAAACCCTCCAGCTCCATCACCTGGCCATATTCATTCAGCCGGACGGAATAGGGCGCCGTCACTTCTCCTCTCAAACGATTTGCCCATGTTTCGGCTCCGCTTTTCACTGTGATATCAAGCGGCGGCTCCGCCGTCAGCGCCTCCGCAATCGCTGCCGCTTCCTCCCGGCCATATGCGCTTTGCCATCCCTGCCACAACCAGTCCGGCAGATTGACGGCGGGCATCTTCTCCATATCCGCCTTGCCGTCGCGCGCGGCGCGTTTCAGCACGGCATTGACCAGGCCTGCATAGGGCGCATATCCTTGCCCGCGCACGGCTTCCACCGCCTCGTTCACGGCGGCATGGGGCGGCGTTTCCAGCCAAAGAAGCTGCACGATGCCCAGCCGAAGATGCTGTCCTACGGTGCCTGCTTGCGGCGGCAAGGGCTTGGACAGGTAAATATTCAGCAACGCATCGGTCTGCCGCAGGCGGCGCAGCGTGGTTTTGACCAAAAGCTGTGCAAATCCCTTATCGCGCGCTGCAAGCATGGAATAGGCGTCCTTATCCCAGGCTTCCTCCAGCGGACGGCGGCGCTCCAGCACCGCCGTCAGCGTATTGGCAGCGATACTGCGGGCGGCAGGCACCATGGGCGAAGGCTTGCGCATCAGCGGGTTTTCACATACATTAGAGCATTATGGATCATCCACCGCAGCATGCAGGAACGCCTGCAGAAGTAAAGCCCGAAGCCGAGGAAGATGCGGCCTCGGATACCGGAGAAGCTTCCTCCGGGGAAAACCCCAAACCGCGCCCCGACCCCACGCGCTACGGCGACTGGGAAATCGGCGGGCGCTGCATCGATTTTTAAATCATGGCCAAAGCCTGGGATAAAGACCTTAAATTCTGCCTCAAGGCGCTGCTCGCCGCCGTGGTGCTGTTGGGGGCGCTTCACCTTTATGAGCGTGTTTTTCCCGAGGAAATAGACCTCGAAATTCTTCAGCCTATCGTGGAGCAGGTGAAGCCGGTGTCCGGCCACGAATTCGCCTCGCTCGTCCAGCGGCGCAACAACAAGCCTGCGCTGGTGTTCGTCTACGCGTCGTGGTGCTCGTATTGCCGCACGACGATGAATGAGCTGATGGAGTGGAAGCAGGAAGGCAAGCTCGCAAAATTCGACCTGCTGTTCATCTCG
>CAYMDD010000244.1:0-3116 GCA_964389045.1 uncultured Rickettsiales bacterium | reverse complement strand
TCGTAATACCCCGCCGAGAGCACATACGTGCCGATGAGGATGCGGCGCTTGACCTCCGCGCCGAACCCTTCGGCGCGCGTTTTTTCATACATCTCGAGCAGGCTCTCCGCTTCGGCGCGGTAGCCGAAACGCACGCCGTCATACCGCGCAAGGTTCGAAGAGGCTTCGGCAGGCGCGACGATGTAATAGGTGGCCAATGCGTAACTCGTATGGGGAAGCGAAATCTCCACGATCTCCGCGCCCGCTTCCTGGAAAAGCTGCGCTCCCTTGTCCCACATGGCGGCGATTTCCGCGTTCAAGCCATCCGGCCTGTATTCCTTAGGGATGCCGATGCGCTTGCCTTTCACATCGCGGTTAAGCGCTTTCTCGAAATCCGGCACGGCCTTGGCGGAGGATGTTGAATCCTTTGCATCGTGCCCGCACAGCACGTTCAGCATGATCGCCGCATCGCGCACGGTGCGCGTCATTGGCCCGGCCTGGTCGAGCGAGCTGGCGAACGCCACCGTGCCCCAGCGCGATACCCTGCCGTATGTCGGCTTGATGCCGACGATCCCGCAGAAAGCCGCGGGCTGGCGGATCGAGCCGCCCGTGTCCGTACCCAAGGCCACCGGGCACAGCCGCGCGGATACTGCCGCCGCCGAGCCGCCGGAGGAGCCGCCCGGCACCAGATCTTTGCCGTCTTTGCCTTTCCACGGGCTTTTGACCGCGCCGTAATAGCTGGTGGTGTTCGACGACCCCATTGCGAATTCATCAAGGTTAAGCTTGCCCAAGCATACCCCGCCCGCATCCCAGCACCGCTGGGTGACGGTGGATTCGTATTCCGGCTTGAAGCCGTCGAGGATGTGCGATGCGGCGGTCGTCAGGATGCCCTTGGTGCAGAACAAATCCTTGACGCCCACGGGAATGCCTTCGATCAGCCCGCCCCCGCCCTTGGCAAGGCGTGCATCGGAGGCGTCTGCCATCGCCAGCGCTTTTTCCGGCGTGGGCGTAATGAATGCATTTAAGCGCGGGTTGGCTTGCTCCACCGCCTGCACATGGGCTTGCGCAAGCTCTTTGGCGGAGAATTCTTTTGCCTTTAGCCCGTCCCGCATCTCAGCGAGGGTGAGTTCGTTGAGCGCCGCCATTAATTCGCCTCTTCCTCCTCATCCGACTCATCCAGCTCCAGATGGATTTGCGAAAGCGCGCTTTTTAAGCGCTCCAGCGTCGTCTCAATATCCTGCACAATGGCCTGCCTGGTTTCTTCCGACGGAGCCTCGGGGCTGTTAATCATGTCTTTCAGCGTTTCGTTGATGCGCTGCGTTTCCTTAGCCACGTAAGCCGCCACGAAGGTTTTATCGTCCATAGCCGTTTTCCTACTCTATGACTTTCGGCACGGCGAAACAGCCGTATTCCTGCTTCGGCGCGCCTTTCAGCACAGCCTGCTGCTGGCCGCCGTCCGTTACCAGATCCGCGCGCCAGGGCAGTTTCACGTCCGATACGCTCGCCATGGGCGCGATGCCGGAAGTGTCCACCGCATTCAGCTGCTCCACCCATTGCAGGATACCGGAAATCTCGCGCGCGAAATGCCCTTTTTCCTCCTCCTTCACCGCAATGCGCGAAAGGCGCGCCACTTTGGCGATAACGGTTTCGTCGACCATGCCCCTTGCCTTGGTTTTGCTTAAAAAGCCTGTTATAAGCGCAAGGGTTACGAAAGCAAGCAGTGTTTCTACGGAAAAAAAGCCCCGTTCCTACATCTTTAAAAACCAGCATGTCGTTTATTACTCTATCTGAATTAGCTTCGCACCTCCCCCTTCATTCCCGCCTGCTCGGCCTCGATCTCGGTGAAAAAACCATCGGCCTGGCTTTAAGCGACGTAAGCCGCACCATCGCCTCTCCGCTGGACACCATCCGGCGCGGCAAATTCAGCAAAGACGCGGAAATCTTAAAAACCCTTTGCAGCCGATACGAAATCGCCGCGCTCATTCTCGGTTATCCCGTCAACATGGACGCAAGCCACGGGCCGCGCGCGCAATCCGTCCGCGCATTCGCCGCCAATGTAGAGAAAATTCTTCTCCTCCCCATTGTGCTGTGGGATGAGCGCATGAGCACAATGGCCGTCACCCGCACGATGCTGGAAGCCGACCTTTCCCGGAAGCGGCGCGCCGAACTCGTGGACAAGATGGCGGCAAGCTATATACTCCAGGGCGCACTCGATTATTTGAAGCAACATGGTTAGAATATTCATCCACATCGCAATGATACTGCTGGCCGCGTCCGCCATGGCGCAAATCGCGCCCGACCCGCGGTTTAAAGACTGGTTCAGCTTAAGCGCGGCCTTGCGCGCCTCCGGCATCGACCCCGCGGGCGTCAACTGGCTGGCCATTGAGCCGATGTGCTTAAGCCTCAAAACCGAATACGACCAGGCTGCTTATAACCAATGCAAATACGCCAAAGCCCGCGACGCCGTGGCGCATGGCACGGACGCCACCGCCTGCGCCCAGGAAGCCGAAGGCGCATACCCCAACAGCCTGCGCCTTAAGCGCGCCACGCAGAGCGCTGTCATCGTGGAAGGCAGGCAGCCGGGCACGCTGATCGAGGGACAGTTCCCCGGCATCAGCGCCGGCGAACTCAAAAACCTCCGCCGCGCCTATATCAGCCGCTGCATGCGCGCCTCCGGCTGGCAAAGCGCCAATGATTGGCAATTGGGGCGGCGGGACGGAGAGTAATATGGTCGAGCTAATCCCGCCGTTGCTGCTGGCCTACCTCATCGGCTCCATCCCCTTCGGCCTGCTGCTGACCAAGGCCGCAGGTCTGGGCGACATCCGCGCCATCGGCTCCGGCAATATAGGCGCGACGAACGTGCTCAGGACAGGCAACAAGAAGCTTGCGCTGCTCACCCTATTGCTGGACGGAGGCAAGGGCTGGGTGGCGGTTTGGGTGTCCTACATTATGCTGGATAAGTTATTAAGGCACGAAAACATAGAAAGCATATCTTCCTACTCGGTACTATCAGGTTCATTAATGCTGCTGATGCCTTATATAGCTGGCTTACTAGCAACGATTGGGCACATCTTTCCAATATGGCTCGGGTTCAAAGGTGGTAAAGGCGTTGCCACAGCCATAGGGTCCCTATGGTG